>CANHVD010000629.1 GCA_947463775.1 Planctomycetaceae bacterium
ACTCACATTCATAAATCTTCTGATAGACGAGTGAGCTTCCATGTGCAGCAAACAGCATCTCTCCGGCTGGTGGATCCTTACTCTGGCGCTGTGCTTCTCGCATGTGGCCTACGGGCAATCCGATTCCGCACCAAAACCAACACCAGAGACCAATAGCACCGAGCCGGAGCGGCCCGTCATTCGCACTGTGGAACTGGATATCCTGATCCAGTCAGCGCCGAATTACCGTGTTAAGGCTCAGGAGTGGGGACGACTGCTTCAGGAATTGGGATACGCGCCAAAGTTTCGACAGCCCAAACCCGGTGAAGAAATTCGCGTCGAAGACATTGTTCAGGGGGACCGTGTCACCGTGCATATCGTCTGCGGTATGTCGTCCGACGGTTCTATTCGCATCGGTCGCCAGAAGTTTACGCTGACGGACTCCAATAAGCTCCGCATCGTCCTTGATGAACTTCGGGATTACGGAAGCGGCGGACCACCCCAAAGAAATCCCACATGGGGCATGACTGAAAAGCAACTGCTGGAAGTCATGAAAGTTCTTAGTGAACCGGTCACCGAAGTCGTTCATCTGGAATCACCGCTTGTGGCGGTAGAATCACTGGGGCTGCCGGAAGGAGTGAAACTGACATTCGCTGACTCCGCTCGCGAACGTGCCCTTGGGCGTCGCCCGGAATCCGCTCCGGAAGAACTGGACCTGAAAGGCTGCAGCAAAGGCAGTGGCATCGCGATTGTCCTTGCGCAATACGGTCTGGGCTTTCGTCCTCAACGCATCGCCGCGAATCGTTTCGAACTCCAGATTGATGCGGGCGGAGAAACCAATAACCTCTGGCCAACCGGCTGGAAAACTCAGGAGACCGTGGCAAAGATCCTGCCTGCTTACCTGAAATCAATTCCTGTTGATGTCGAAGACGCAGAAGTCTCGGCCTTGCTGGCAGTCGTCTCTGAACGACTAAAGATCCCGGTCTTTAATTCCAGCTTCGAACTGGCCGCTGCAGGAAAGAATCTGGATGAGTTAACCTATTCACGCAGCGAGAAAAAAATCGCTCCCTCGCGATTGTTGACTTCAATCGGAGATAAACTTCAACTGGGCTTCGATGTGCGAGTGGATGAAGGCGGGAAGCTGTTTCTGTGGGCCACCACCGCTGAAGAATCTGCCGCCTTTCGAGCACGCTTCGCTCATGTGAAGCAACTCACGGAGTAGTCTGGCGGCGGCTCAGTGAGGGTCGTCGCCCCATGACAACGCCGTTAGATTATGCTGGCTGATTTCGTATGAGCTGATCGAGTTCCTCTGCGGCAGCCTGCCACTCGCCTGCTTGGGCCTGAGCAATAATGGCCTGCAGCGCTGTCATAGCGGCGGGTGAAACCTGCTGTTCTGCCTGCAGTCTCTTCAGGTTCACTTCCACAGCATCGACAAGTTCCAGGCGTCGAGATGTTACAGCGGTGTAGAGAGCATCAGCCGTGCTGCTGACTTCCTCGGACCCCAGCTGCGGCGCGGAGTTACAACCAAGCACCGCAAACAGAATTAACAACGCGGACAACGTTTGCAATACGGCACTGTAAGAAGTCAGCAGGCGAGTAACAGACATCAGAATTCTCCCGTGACTTCACCACCGGCCCGAGTGCATAACCCGGCCCATGTGAAACCGTCCATGTATTGCGAAAAGAACCGCACTGAGCCATCACCCAACAGACAATGACAGCCACCAACATGATCCGACTCCAACTGATCCGGATGCTGAGCAGGATGATTGGGCTGATGAATTATTACCTGAGGATGATCATGCAGGTCCGGACCGCTGTGTCCCTGTACTAACGCTCCGCCGCTGTCGCAGTCGTTCGTCACAACTCCATTCTGCTTTTTGCAGGTGACAGAAAACGGCACGACACCAACCCATGTCTTGTCGCTGAGCCGTGATGTGTGCTCGCCAATAAAAACAGTGTTGGACGATCCATCCGTGATGTCCGCCATTCGAACTCGACTGTTCCTGAAAAATGGCCCGTCAATAGTGGCGGAACCAGCCCCCGGAATAGGCTCCGGAACTGAAAAATCAGTCGACCACGCCGTTGGTCGAGCCCATGGTCCCTGAGTTCCCGCCATGGTCACATAATGCGAATGTGCCAGCGTAAGAGCCGGAGAATAAGGTTGAGGATTCCCGGGCGACTCATTGTCGCCGGACGTATATCGCCGCAGCGCAAAACCGTCACTGCCTCCAACAGCGCTTGGACAGAGAAACGAGGTGACCTTCGATCGCAGCGCAACGGCTTGTTGCGGAGCCCATAACGGAACCGTGGGATCAAATTGCTGATAGAGCGAAGACTGCTCAAGATAGGGCAGAATCATCACGCCCCAGCCCAACCCGGACGGTCCGTTGCGATTGTCATCGGGGAAACTGACGCCAAACGCTGTTCCGCTGGCAACAGGACTGCCCAAATACGCCGGCGGAAAAACGCTGTGCGCATCGTGATAATTGTGCAGCGCAAGTCCGATCTGCTTCAGATGGTTGCGACATTGCGTCCGACGAGCGGACTCGCGAGCCTGCTGTACTGCCGGCAATAACAATGAAATCAGAATCGCAATAATGGCGATTACGACCAGAAGCTCGATCAGAGTAAAGCCACTGTTGGACGTCTTTTTCCGCCCCGCCACAGTCGAAGAAACAAACTCCATGAGGTTCTCCCGATTGGTGTCCATCACTGAGCGTTAAGTTCCACCAGGTCGTGAAACTGCAAAAACGCTCTCAGATCACCCGTGCACGGGAAGTATTGTAGCCAAGGCTACAACCATCAAGACAGAAAAGCAGATTTTTCAAAAGCAGCCGAATATTGGCGACGGAGGCGTTGTTGACACAGAGGGTATTCTGAAGATGTGAGCAGCGGTTTCCGTTAAGGAAAAGCCGCAGACGACAGCATCAGTGAACACCGACGCCTGCGGCTTGCCGTTAAACGACACAATCGCAGGCTGATGAACAACACTTCACGTCAGTCGAACTTGACCTGAAACCCGGAGATCATCATCCCCGCATCTACGGTCAGTGTCTGACCTGTGACAATGCGACTGCCGGTGATCAGACTGACAATGCCGTCGGCAATATCTTCAGGCTGACATGTTCGGCCCAGAGGAAGGCTCTTCTTGTAGGCCTCGACCAGTGTGTCAAACCGATCGCCAAGCCCCGCATGAGTCCAGCGAGTTTCCACGAATCCCGGTGCGACGCCGTTAACTCGAATCAGAGGGGCAAAGGTGCGCGCCAGTGAGACAGTCAGGTTGTCCAGAGCGGCCTTGGTGCAGCAATAGGGAATCGAACTTCCCTGTCCCAACTGAGCGGCCACGCTGGAAACGTTGACAATCATGCCGCCGCCCGATGCCGTCATCGGTTCTCGCACTGCTCGGGCACAATGGAAGGCACCAACGACATTAACTTTCCAAAGTCGTTCCCAGGACTCATCGGTGGCAGCTTCGAGATTCTGAAAGGCAATAAAATCTGTTGTCCCCGCGCAGTTGACCAGAACATCAATGCGTCCAAAGACTTCCATCGTCTTTGAGACCATATTGCGACAGGCTGCGTCATCAGCAACATCAGCTTTCACAGCAATCGCCTGTGAGCCCAGAGCAACGATCTCCTGAACCGTCGATTCCGCATCGGCCTCCGAACGGGAGTAATTGACTACGACGCAATAACCGATTCGAGCCAATGCCACCGAGGTGGCTCGACCCACACCGGTTCCTCCACCAGTCACGATGGCAACTTTATTTGCAGACGACATTTCGTATTTCCTTTAAAGCACGATGCTGAGCAGAGACTGAACAATCAAACTCGGAACGCCTAAAGATGCCGCAACTGACGCTCCGGAAGATCAACCTCAGAGACATGACGAGCAGCCGGCGACGGCAGGTCAAACTTCCTTAAAAACGCAGGGCGATCACGGCGACCGGAGCGAGTGTAGTCGGCCCAGATCTCCAGTGCGACGCTTCGCTCTTCCAGCCCACGGGCGTTCGTGAGGTACTCGAACACACGCTCAAATAAACGACTGAGCGAAATCCCGTGTCGTCGCTGCTCTTTCTCATAGAGCCAGTCGCAAAA
>CANHVD010000630.1 GCA_947463775.1 Planctomycetaceae bacterium
CCCATTTCATGAAACAGCGTGGTCACATTGTCGAAACTGATCAACGCTGGTTCGCCGTCGGCCGGACGAGGAATGTTCAGAACGTTGACGATCACCGGCTTTTCGTTCAGCAGAGCCGACTGATCCACAAAAGAACTCATCCAGGCCCCGCCGCGTTTGGTGTCACGTTTGAAAAAGTCTCCGTAGAAAAGCCCGATCTGAGAACCATCGCTGTCGAGCACATCGAACACACGCACGTCAGGATGATAGACCGGAAGGTCTTTGCGTTCGCGGAACGAAATCCCGTACAGCTTGTTCATCGTGAAGAACACACCATTCTTCAGGACGCTGTCGAGTTCAAAGTAGGGCTTCACAGCCGCTTCATCGACTTCGAATCGGGCTTTGCGGACCTTCTCTGCGTAGTATTCCCAGTCCCATGGAGCAAGCTCATGGTCGACGCCAGATTCCTTGATCATCTTCTCCAGGTCAGCCGCTTCGACTTTGACTCGAGCCAGCACGCCTGGGACCAGATCTGTCAGCATCTTGCGAGCGGCAGTCGGAGTCTCTGCCATCTGATTCTGAAGCTTGTAGGACGCATGGTCCTCGAACCCCAGCAGTTTGGCTCGTTCAGCTCGCAGTTGAGCGATCTCGAGAATCAACGGGCGATTGTCGATTCCTCCATCGCGGCCCAGTCCTCGAAACGCCGATGCTTCCCAGACGCGTTTTCGAAGCGATCGATTGTTGAGCGACGACAGAACGGGTACGCGGGTTGTGTTGGTGATCTCCAGAAGGTACTTGCCTTCGAGTCCTCGTTCCTTCGCTCCCTCGGCGGCCGCAGCAATATCAGCGGCGTCCATACCGTCCAGTTCTTTGACGTCATTTACGACGACCGCTCGTTCCTTGCTGATCGCCAGCAGGTTTTCTTCGAACTTCGTCTCCAGCTTCGACAGTTGTTCATTGAGCGATCGAATGCGAGCCTGCTGCTCATCATTCAGCTTTGCTCCAGCGCGGACGAAGCTTTCGTAATGCTGCTTCAGCACCTCGGCCTGCTCGCCGTTCAGTTTCAGAGACTCGCGTGTGTCCCACAATTTGGCGACTCGTTCATACAGACGTCGGTTCAGCAGAATATTGTCGGAATGAGCCGCCTGCAGAGGAGCCAGCTCCGTTTCAATATTCTGTAACGCGTCGTTCTTGTGAGCAGAAGTGAGATTCGAAAAGACGTTGCGGACGCGTGTCAGCAAGGCCCCTGACTTTTCGATGGCCACGATGGTGTTATCGAATGTTGGAGCTTCTTTCTGCGATGCGATCGCTTCCATCTCGGCCAGCTGCTGCTGCATCCCTGCCGTGAAGGCTGGCTGAAAGTGTTCGACTTTGATGACATCGAATGCTGGGGTATGGAACAGCAGAGGGCTTGGCGATGAGAATGGATTGTCAGCAGACAGATCGAAAGATGTATTCACAGCAGGTTGGCTCGTGGAAAATGGTTGATTAGCAGGAACGGGCTCAGCGGCCGTCACAGAACCGACGACCATGGCCGCTGCCAACGCCGAAGCGGCAGCAAGATTCTGTCGGGATTGAAGTGAAAACAGAGCGTTCCGAAACGTCTCAGAGGTCATGGCGTTTTTTCCCGTTGATGAAGAGTGCCGAATTCCAGAACTCGGCCAATCAGCGATGGCGCAGTGTAATGTGAGTTCCGCCGCTTGTCTGCTCAGGCGACGATGAAGCCAGTCGCATCGCAAGAGTTGCGTGTTTGTTTAAGGATGGATTTCCATCAGAGGCTCCGTGGTGATTCTCACCTCGTCCACAAACAACGTCGCTGGCTCATCTCCGAAAGAGTGGGCGGAGATGCCGACTTCCAGGCTGTCATATATCATGCCTCGGAAAGGCAGAGTCGGCCCGTGGCTGTCAACGACTAACTGTTCGTCCTGCCAGACCTGAACGTGTCCCTCATCGGGATGCAGGAACACGTGCCACGTCACCTGAACCCATTGATCGATTGGAAAAACAACCTTTGCTTCAGAAGCCTGACGGTATTTGGGCTTCTCCAGGGCCTTCAGTTCGACACCCAGTTCCTGACCATCGAACAGCATGAGTCTGATCCCCGGCGACTCCTTGACTTCTCGCCCTTCAAGATCGGCCAGAGTGAAGGGCCGAGTCGATCCATCGATACGAAACCACGCCTGAAACCAGAAGTGTTCGTTTTGTTCGAAGTAAACAAAGCCTGTGCCGAGCGATGCCTTTGCGCAGATCATGCGGGATGATTTTGCCGGGCAAATACAGCGCAGGGATTGTTGACCGCTGTGAGCATGAAGCTTTGATGGACCGACAGAAGCATCAATGAATCCAGCCTTGTCATTCAGGATCTGATTGCGGAGATCAACGTAATCGGAGACGGCTGGTGTCTGAGGCGTTTGCAGAGTGAACTCGGTCCACTTGCGTTCTTCCCCAATCAGCGATCGAAGGCCGTCGACGTCTTCAGGCACATCTTCAAATCCATCTGCAAACTCTTTCAGCAACTGATAACGCTTGCCCGAATCAGGGTCGACGCGGAAGACTGCACCTCCCTCTTTTACGATGTGGCGAGCGATGCTTTCGGGGTCAAAAATGCGATCCACCCAAGTCCATGTACCTCGTTCGGTGATGACACGAAAAACATTTCCATCATCGGCCAGAACGTATGGAACGCCGTCCAGTGTTGTTGTTCGCAGAATTCTTTCTGCCGGATAAGCCTGCACTTCTTCGGGCCCCCGCAGCCGCAACACACCCAGAACCAACAGCACTGCGGCGATCAGCAGGATCCATCGTTTGACGCGAGACTCCACGGGGAATAGCTCCTGCAGTTGAGATTCAGTGACTGCCGTCAGGCCTACGCATTGAGAATAGACGGTTGGCACGCGAACACCAAAGCCTGTTTCGCGACGGAGGTGAGAATCTTCGACGGGACCGTTATCGTGGAGTGAAAATGGACTCAACTTGCTGTGGTCTGATTCAACTCAGGCGAGCGGCTGGGCGTCAGCCCACCGTGTCGTGCGAATGCTGCGGCAAGCATCTCTACTTCCCGATACAAAAATTACTGAAGATGTGGTCCAGAATGTCGTCCGTGTAGACGTCACCTAGGATCGTACCTAGTTCATGCAATGCGGAGCGGATCTCCATGGAGATCAGTTCGTCGCCGTGATTCGCGGTGGTCGCCGTGAGTGCGTGATCCAGCGATTGCGTGGCTCGCTGCAGGCTGTCTCGACAACGCACAGCCGTCGTTCCCAGCAGCTCGCTGCGAGAGGCGTTTGCGGAGTTCAGGCATGCCAGAATCGTCTCGCGGAGAGCTTCAATGTTATCCCCGGTTTCAGCACTCACGCACAAAGCGCTGCCGTTCGTAGCGTCGGATTCATCCGACAGTGCCCCCGTCATCAAATCCATCCGAGTCAGCACATGAATCATCGCCGAAGATTGCTTCACTGCGAGCCTGCGAAGTTGCTCGTCTTCCGCTTGGTCTGCATCAGAAAGATCTGCCGCGGTACACCAGACAACAAGATCCGAGGCTGAGACCTGTTCACCGCGCAGCTCCTGAGCACGTTCCATGATCAGATCGGCCGCATCTTCCCAGCCAGCCGTGTCGATCAATTCGACGTCCATCGAATCCAGCGGCAGCGTGGCTGTCAGATAGTCTCTGGTCGTCCCGGCGATTGGTGAGACGATCGCCTTTTGCTGTCCGATCAGTCGGTTAAACAGAGTACTCTTGCCAGCATTCGGCTGCCCCGCCAAAACTACTCGACGACGATATCCGGCTGGCAACCGGCTGGCAGAATCCTCGGCCAGTTGTCTCACAACGAGCAATGCTTCGTCAAGTCGACGAGCAATCTCGGACTTCGTGATGAACTCGATATCTTCTTCGACGAAATCCAGGCCCGCTTCCAGATCTCCGAGAAGTGCAATCAGATCGGCTCGCACCTGACCCAGCCGAGAAGTCATGCTGCCACCAAGCTGAGAAAGTGCCTTCTGGAGTTCGTCGTGATCCGTTGCTTCGATCACCCCCAGCACTGCTTCCGCCTGCAGCAGGTCAATGCGTCCTGA
>CANHVD010000631.1 GCA_947463775.1 Planctomycetaceae bacterium
AACTCCCCAGCCTTGTCGGCAGTGATCAACTTTACGAACGTGAATGACGCTCCGATTGTTTCAGGCGCACTGAATAACCTTTCGGTGCTTCAGGGAGCAGCCAATCAGACCATCAGCCTTCTCAATGTGTTCAGCGACGTTGATAACGTGACCCTGACGTATTCTGCAGTCAGCTCAAACGGAGCGTTGGTTGGCACGTCCGTCAGTGGCGGCAATTTGACGGTCAGCTTCAGCGCGACGCTGACCGGCGTGACAACAGTAACGGTCACAGCCACTGATGCCGGAGGACTCGCAGTATCGACGTCCTTCACGGTCACGGTCTCTGCCGTGAATTCGGGACCAGGGGTGACACTGATCAACGGAGTCCTGAAGATCGTTGCAACAAATAGCATTGATGATCTGCAGATCAAAAGAGTCGGCAATCAATACCAGATTGTCGGCAATTTCCTGATTCCGACGGTGATCCGGTACTCAGTTAGCCAGGTTCAGAGCATCGAAATTGATATGCTCGCTGGAAACGACAATGTCAGCATTCATGACTCGGTGATGATCCCGGTCACCGTTCGCGGCGGAGACGGCAACGACATCATCGACGGCGGCGGCGGAAATGATTTCCTGTTTGGCGACGCAGGGCAGGATCAACTGGAAGGCAATGGCGGGAACGACATCCTTTCCGGGGGATCAGGCAATGACCAACTGGAAGGTGATTCGGGCTTTGACTTCCTGATCGGTGGCCTTGGAGCAGACCTGCTGACGGGGGACAGTGATGGAGATCTTCTGATTGGCAATCGAGTGACCTTCGAGAACGACGCCGTCGCACTGCAGTTCGTGCTAGCTGAATGGACATCCAGCCGAAGCTACGCCAGTCGAGTAGCGAACCTGAAGGGTACGGGTTCCGGAACTCGCCTGAACGGGACGACATTCCTGAACGCATCCACTGTGCTGAACGACAATGCCATCGATACGTTGATGGGATCAACGGGACAGGACTGGTTCCTTGGTACCATCGGTCAGGACCTGTTCAGCGGCCGATCGGCCAATGAACAGATTAATTGAGTGCTCAGGAACGAGGCTTCTTGAAGAATTCCTGGATCGACCGCACGGTACCTGTCCCGGTTTTGTTGGTGCCTCTTAGTCGCGGGATGGCCATTACAGGGCGTCAATACCGCAAGAACTGGAATTTTCTGACCTCAGAAAGGGAGTCCCGCATTTTTTCACAACCTCTTTCGGCCTTTCGGAACATTGGGGCTGAAAGAGGTGGTCCGATTGGACTGTGCCGAGTGAATTGATGGGCTTTGGCCTCGGGACGCATCAACTGCACTGGAAAGAATGTTTCACAGCGTTCGCTTGGCGTGGTCGGGAAAATACTTTCCCACATGCAGATTGCTGACGGTATACTTCACCGTGCGAAAAGCCGCATGTCGCAGGCGATTCGTCACAAGGCACTGTCGGGGATATCTGCCATGGCATCTCAAACTTCGTCAAATTTGGCTTTCGGGATTCGAATGCCTTTGTTGGCGCTGATGATTGGGCTGGTATGTTCAACGGCTGTCGCTCAGCATCCTCGCGACTATCGAGGCATTGACGCTCGGCACTTTAATCCGGGGCGAGGATATTATGGTCCCGGAAATCTTGTGAACGGGCAGTATGCTGCGGGTGTTTCGCGGTTTGGAACATCTTCGGCGACGTACTCCAATGGCCGAACTGTTGCTGGAGTGGTACGAACTCCCCAGGGCGTACACCATCTCTCAAATGGACTGTTCACTCCCGCGATCGTACCAGCTCCGGCTTATGGAGCGACGCCGTTTCTTTATGGCGGAGGCTTCGGGTCGGCGGATCCGTACTTCTACGGCGGCAATCCTGGTTTTGGTGGCATCTCTGGTCCCGGTGGTTACCTTGGTTTTGGTGGCCATCAGGGGTACGGTGCTTATCCCAGCTATGGCTATATCGGGGGCTTGCCGCAAGTCCTCCCACCGCTGACTGTCGATCCATTCACAGGGCAGCTTTTGCCCTGGAATCCCTGGCTGGTCACTCCAATGCCGTATATCGGCGTTGCGAATCAGTATCCGGGTTCAATTCTGGTTCCGACAATCATGAGCATGAACCTGTCGATGCGGCCATCGGTGCCCTCGACGGCTTCCTACACGATGATTGATCCTCGAATGCTGGATCAGATTGCTCCTGCTCCTCAACAGTTTGAGATTCCGGTGCAGCAGGTTCCTCTTGAGCCAATTCCAGAAGCTCCGCCTGCGATTGATCGCGACAAGCCGCTGCTGAATGAATTTGAGTCGCTGCCACGTGGGGACAAGGTTTCTTCACTGGCCGACAAGATCAACAGCCTGCGATATCAGTCACAGGGCGATACTGCGTTTCGCAAAGAGGATTATGTCACCGCCGAAGAATCTTACCGTGACGCCATTCAGCGAGCACCCGACCGGCGGAGTCCGTGGATTCGCATGGCACTTCTGCAGATTGCCATCAAGAACTTCCCGGCGGCTGCACAGAATCTTAAGACGGCCCTTTCGATCACCGACGATCGCGCGCGGGCATGGGTTTCGGCTGACGAATTGTATGGTCAGCAGACGGCCGAGCGTGCGCGAACGCATGGTGGTGAACTCTGGAACTGGCTGGCGGAACGACCGTTGTCTGCGGATCGCTTACTGTTGGCGGGCGCGTTTCAGAAGTTTCGAGGCTTTGATGCCGCGGCCGATGAGCTGTTTGAACTGGCTCATTATGAGGGTCCGGAAGCGGACTATATTGCCAGAATTCGAACCATAGCCGACGAAGACCCCGGTCAGCGAGCGATCTCGCAGGAACTGGCCCAGTTAAAGCAATTGGCCACGACCTCGCAGACCGCCGACAGCAACCCCGTTGATGATTCCAAAACGCTCAACTCCGCGCCAACGAAGTCGGTGGCAGCAGAAGATTCCAATGGAATTCTTTTGCGCGGTTCAAAAGAAGTTGTTAAAGAATCTGTTGAATCATCGGAAGAACTTCCTCAGTTAATCATTCCTCGGCAGTGACGCGATTGGCAAAACTCGGTTTAATTCGTTTCCCGCCGCATTGAGGAATATCCGGTAAACGAAAACGAGACGTACGATGCCGAAGACGACTGGCTCTGAGATCATTCAGACAGTTTCACTGATCGCAATCGCGGTATGCTTTTGCTCATGCCCGACTCCTCTTCGTGGCGACGAAGCAACTCAAGCAACAGGTGGAGCGGCTGCCACAGCAGAATCGACCGCCGCAGCGCCATCAGTCGAAACAGCGGAAGCGACCACCGCACCGCCAGAGGCACAGGTTGAGGCTCCGGCGGCTCCACCCGCTCCGGAGGTTCTGTCGAACGAAGCTCTGGCCGCGCGAGCGAAGGCGTCGCTGGTGTTTATTCGATCGATCGATCGCACAGGCGCGGAGCATGGATTGGGAGCGGGCTTCATTATCTCCAAGGATGGTCTGATCGTCACCGCACGGCATGTGATTGGTGATGGCCGTGATTTCGAGGTCGAGTTGATGGGCGGGGAGATTGTGCCGGTCACAGAAGTTTATGCATCGACGAATCGCATTGACCTCGTTGTTTTTCGAGTCGACGCGAAAGAACTGGCGGATTTGCCACTGTCGGAAGACATCGAAACCGCGCAGGGGCGTGAAGTAGTGGCCATGGGACATCCCAAGGGAATGCGTAACAGCATGGCAGGTGGAATTGTTTCCGGGCATCAGGACATTGATGATATCAAAATGCTGCAGCTCGCAATGCCGATTCAGCCGGGGAACAGCGGTGGTCCTGTTTTGGACCGTACCGGGAATGTTGTGGGAATCGTGACATTGAAATCATCGCTGGCAGAGAACATCGGGTTTGCTCTGCCGGTTAAGCTGCTGCGCGACATGCTGGCCAATCCGAACCCGATTCCTATGACTCGGTGGCGCACGATGGGTGCGTTGGACGGCCGGCAATGGACGCCTCTGTTCGGAGCCAACTGGCGTCAGCGAGCTGGTCGGATCACGGTTACGGATTCCGGAACTGGCTTTGGGGGA
>CANHVD010000632.1 GCA_947463775.1 Planctomycetaceae bacterium
ACTCTGCTGGCAGAATCCCTGAATCTGCCCGGTGCGGCCATGACGGAGATTCTTAAACTCCGCACGGCAAATTCTCCTGAAGATGCAGAACGACTTTCCGCCGCGACGGAGCGTGTCAAAGAACTGATGCAGGCTCGGGGCGAGGATGTTTTTCGGTTTCTGATTAAAGTCGATCAGATGCAAAAGCATGTCAGCGTCTGGGAAGTGCATGTTCTGGAAAATGGCAAGGCTCGAATTTCAGACGGCGAGCAGTCATTCATAGCAGATTACGAATCTGAAACGGACTTTGCGGCTCGGTTATTCGAACACAGCAAGTCATTCGCGGATCCGCGAACACTGGTCATCATGCTTCTGTCGTGGGGAGACGCCCAGGGCGGAGCACGACAACGAGCGACCAATGGAATGCCAATCCTCGCGGAACAACTTCGCAAAGACGCAGCGGGAATTCGGTGGTATGATTTCTCGATCGTCGGTTTTCGTGCGAATGGTCCGATTTTCAACGGCAGATCAGAATAGCTGTCGTTCTCGGCATCGAATCAGTACGTCATCACATTCTGATCAACACGTTGGACAATCCTGTCCGACAGCAAATTGACGGGCAGGAATGCCCCTCACTGGAGAACTGAGATGTCTCGCAACGAACACCCACAGAACCTGCCCGGTCGAGTCGTTCGCTCATCTTCACGAGCAGGTATTGGCGGCGGCGCGATTCTGATTGGCCTGGCCTTGTTTCTGCTATTCAAGGGAATGGGCCCCGGAGGAACTGGTTCATCCGGGTCAGGAATCGGACCCGAATCAGAAAAGTCGCTGATCACGACAAAAGGAACCGAGACTCCCTCAGAGAAAGCCCTTGCGGCACCTGATGAAGTCCAGGGAGGACTGACTGACGACGAAAAGAAGTCTCTCACTGGAGACGTATTTACCGTGTTGATCGACGAGAAAACCTTTCTGATGGAACTCCCGGGAGATCTCGATCCTGTTTACGTTGAAACTCCGTTGCCACGAGTCATCGAACTGGCCAAACTGGCCAAAGGTGACTCCAATGGCATTCGAGTGCGAATCCTCCGCCGTGAAAACGCGCGTGCATCGGCGGAGTTTGATTTAATCGACGGACTCCACAAAGCAGGCGTCTCGAAAGATTCAACGATCATGCCGGCGGATTTCGTTCCGTAGGATATTTACGTCGATCACAGCAACAATTCGACACACCAAACTGCGGCCTTAAGGCTCTGCCTATTGATCCGTCACTTGCTTTCAGGCCGTTTCACGCACATCATTTGGCTCCGGACTGGAGAAACTCGATGAAGTCGCAGCAAGTGAATTTCGGACGTCGAAAATGTATCCACGTGGGAACATCTGCATGGTTAGCTACCAGTCTTGGGCAAATCCTGCAGAGCAGGGCGGCTAACGCTCAGGCGGCAGGACCTGTGGTCTCAAAGTCATCGGACTCAAACGCTTCCTTTGGCCGCGCGAAGAGGATCATCTATCTGTATTTGAGCGGTGGGCCTTCGCAGTACGAAACATTTGATCCGAAGCCTGATGCTCCCGCGGAGATCCGAGGTAGCTTCAAACCGATCTCATCAAATGTGCCCGGTATCAACTTGTGTGAACTGTTGCCTCGAACGTCTACCATCGCCGATCGACTGGCTATCGTCCGATCTTTTGCCACCGATGACCCAAATCACGAATCGGGCGGATACTGGGTGAATACCGGACATAAGTATGTCGGCCCCGACATGCGCGCACTGGCGCCAAGCGACTGGCCGACGCTGGCTTCCATCGTGAAAATGCTCCGCCCGACCGACGGAGGACCATTCAGCTCGGTGATGTTGCCAGAACCGATCGTCGCCAATCCCAACGTTTTTCTTCCGGGACAGAATGCTGGATTCCTTGGCCGCCGCTGGGATCCGGAGATTCTTCGCTGCGATCCGTCTGCGATTGATTTCAACATCGACAGTCTCACACTGCCGGAACAAATAACAGTGAGCCGACTGGGATCTCGCAAAGCACTGCTCAGCGAGTTCGCGGCACTACAACCTGTCCGCGCACGAGCCATCGACGAATATGAACAACTGCGGCAGGAGGCCATGGGACTGCTGATCTCGGGAACTGCCAAAGGAGCGTTTGCGATTGATCAGGAATCCGCGACTGTGCGCGACCGATATGGTCGCGGCAAGTGGGGACAGTCTGTCCTGTTGGCTCGCCGTTTGATCGAAGCCGACGTCCGCATGGTGTTCGTCAACTGGCCGCGCGAACCGGGTGACCTGAGCGCTCCAAATCCTCTGTGGGACACGCATGCTCACAATGATGTCCGCATGAAGTCTGTGCTATGTCCTCAGTTCGACCAGGGTTTCACCGCGTTGATTGAAGACCTGGAAGCTCGCGGGCTGCTGGAGGAAACCCTGATCGTCGCTGTTGGTGAGATGGGGCGAACACCAAAGTTCAACGCCAGCGGAGGCCGCGATCACTGGGGCAACGTCTTTAGCTTCGTCCTTGCCGGTGCCGGAATCCGCGCAGGACAGGTCTACGGAGCCAGTGACCGAGACGGTGCTTATCCAACTCATGATCGAGTCACCCCGCCCGAACTGACCGCCACAATTCTGCACCTGCTGGGAATCAGCCATGAGGCGACTTTCCCTGATCGCACGGGTCGCCCTCTGCGAGTCGTTGAGGGAGCACCGATCACGGCGTTGATCTGATTCCTCACAAGTACATACTGAAGTCGTCTGCATGCATTTATTCCTTACAAAAGCACCAGACCAGACTATCGCATATCGACGATAATCAATTTAACGGAGTTGCTTCGGTGCCAAAACAGGCTGTCAAAAAGATGCCATGCTGTGACGACACCAGTCCCTGCAGTTTGCCGACTGATCAGTCCGCCGAACAGATCGCAGCACTGGCATGGGCAATTGCGCATCCAGCACGGGTGCGGATTGTGCGATTGCTGATCAGCCGTAACACCTGCGTCTGCGGTGAGATTGTTGACGAAATGCCGCTGGCTCAGTCGACGGTTTCCCAGCATTTGAAAATCCTGAAGGAATCGGGACTTGTGCAGGGCGAAGTGGATGGCCCCAAGGTGTGTTACTGCATCAATTCGGAAAAGCTCGCGGCATTAAAGTCACTGGTGGCGTCTCTGTAG
Source organism: Planctomycetaceae bacterium (assembly GCA_947463775.1). GTDB lineage: Bacteria > Planctomycetota > Planctomycetia > Planctomycetales > Planctomycetaceae > SXXK01. The sequence continues at coordinate 3,143 of CANHVD010000632.1, forward strand.
ACTTTTTTTGCCCCACAATATCGTCGTTCGACGATTTACGATAATATTGATCAGCTGGACGGGAGATCGGGATGTCATCAATCACAGAAACAGTTCGAGACAAATACGCGGCTGTGGCACTTAGTGGACTGTCCAATAACGACACCGCCGTAAAATCAGTTGCGGCAGCTTTTGGATACTCTATCGAAGAACTGGCTTCGTTGCCGTCTGAAGCCAACATGGGCTTGTCGTGCGGCAACCCGGTTGCAATGGCCGCATTAAAACTGGGCGAAGTTGTTGTCGATCTAGGTTGCGGTGGCGGCCTGGATGTCCTCTTGGCATCCCGGCTTGTGGGGCCAACCGGCAAGGCGATTGGCGTCGATATGACCACCGAGATGCTGGAGCGGTCTCGAGCGGGTGCTGCAAAAGTCGGCGCGACGAATGTCGAGTTTTATCAGGCTCAAATCGATCATCTTCCTCTTCCTGATGCTTCTGTCGACTGCGTTCTCAGCAATTGCGTGATCAACCTCGCGGCGGATAAGTCGGCCGTGTTTCGCGAGATGCTGCGAGTTCTCAAGCCAGTTGGTCGAATTTCGATCAGCGACATTGCGTTGAAGCAGCCGCTGCCGCCGGATGTGGCCAGCAGTCTCCATGCTTATGTTGGCTGCATCGCCGGAGCAATAATGATCTCGGAATATGAACGCCTGCTCAATGAAGCCGGATTCGAAGCGGTCGTCGTGACCGATACCGGAGCCGATTTGAACGTGTATGCTCAAGCCAGTTCTTCCGGATGCTGCTCGCCAGAATCCGCTGCATCCTGCTGTGCTCCGGCATCGGGGACATCAGGTGCATCCTCGGCAACGGCCGAAACAGGCGGCTCCGGAAGCCCGGTCCATGACGGCCTGGAACAG
>CANHVD010000633.1 GCA_947463775.1 Planctomycetaceae bacterium
CGGGCTGATGAAATATGGACCCTATGTCCGACTTTGGTCCTCTATGGACAATAGGTCACGATTGCCGGTCGTGCAGGAACGATCAGTCCGGAATGTTGCACAGTTTCCACAAATGCAGCCGAACATCGCCGTATCGACGTAACGGCTGAATCGGTTATGCGGCTCGTAGGACAAGGTCGCTAAGGCGGCAGTCCGCAGAGAACGTTCAGCAGAAAGCATTTCGATATTTCAGCCCCGACCTGCCACTGTAGCCATCTCGCTCCGCCGAGATGAGCCTTGCAGGGTGCACGCTGCATTGCGGGAAATGGCAACCATTTTCGTAAAGCATTGATGAGGTAGTGTGGGGGATCAGCCTGCAGGTCGCTCAGCGATGGACCGTCTGCAAGGCCTCGTCTCGGCGGAGCGAGACGGCTACTTTGCGCAAACCGACTGGTGCAGCCAAGCGAATCCCAGGCGAGCCGCATTCTGCGATTCACTGAAAATCGCCCGCAACGCCGTCAGCGGGTTTTAAGCCAATCCGCAATCCGGCGTCCGGTCATCGACAGGGGAAGTTCGGGAAGCTCGTCGAGCGAAAACCATTGCACTCCGTCGCTCAATTTGCCGCGAGCTCGGTGGGCTGAACAGGCAAAACAAATCAACTGCACTTTGTAACGAGTTACCGAGTAACTGAATTCCGTCGACGCCACAACTGGCCCCGGCTTCAGGCCGATTTGAGACTGGGTTTTTTGAACAGCAAACTCCGGTAACTCCAAACCCTCCGGACTGAACAGCGATTTGGATCGGCCGCGTTTCTGCACTAACGGAAGAGTAGAGGACTCTTCGGCGGAAATCTCAAATCGAACAAAGTCCCACATTCCGGCCCAGCGCTCGCCTTCCGTTCGCCGCCGCAACAGAAACCTTTCACGATCCATCAAGACAACCGCGAGTTCCGCAATCGCCGTGATGGCAATTGCCGGTTTTCGAACGGGAACTTCTTTCTGCAGCCCCTGCTGAAATGCTCCACAAAATTTCTGCAGCGGACACGACTCACAATCAGGATCCACCGGCCGACAAAGCTTGGACCCAATGTCCATCAATGCCTGATTGAAGTCTCCCGCGCGTTTTTCGGGGACAAGTTCCTCAGCAAACTGCCAGAGAAGCTTCTGACTGGCAGTGGCACGCACGTCATCTCTTAAAGCCAACAGGCGGGCATAAAGTCGCTCCGTGTTGGCTTCCACAATTGCCGCAGGCTGATCGAATGCAAACGAGGCAATGGCTCCGGCGGTATAACGGCCGATCCCGGGAAGAGTTCTCAGCACGTCCACATCGGACGGAAACTCAGCCGCATGTTCACCGGTAATCGCCTGTGCCGCCTTGTGCAGATTTCTCGCGCGACTGTAGTAGCCAAGGCCTTCCCAAAGTCGAAGCACTTCATCAACATCAGCAGCGGCCAGCGACTCAACGTTCGGAAAGCGAGATGTGAAGCGTTCAAAATACGGGACGACCGCTGCGACGGTCGTCTGCTGCAACATCACTTCACTCAGCCAGATGCGATACGGATCGGCCGACTCACGCCACGGAAGCTTTCGCCCATGCTGGTCGTACCACTTCAGTACAGCACTTCTGAAACGGCGTTTGTCTGCGGCATCCATGACTTATGACCCGACCTACAACGGCACCACAGCTCCGGATTCGATACTGGCCGCTTCAGCCCAGCAAAGTTGCAACGCATTCAAAGCGGTCTGTCCGGACAGTGGACCAGCGGACTTGCCCTGTGACAGGAAGTCAACGGCCGTCTGAAGTTCATCCGTAAATGCTCCACACCATTTTCCACTGCCACCAAGTTCAGGATGAGTCATCTTGCCGTCATTTGTGATGACGCTCAACGGACGACTGACAACCCACTCGCCAGCTAATGTGCCTGCGTCGAACAACACCGTCGCATTCTCAAAGTACAGCTCATACCCGTGCGAAAACGCCAGCCCCTTCGCGGCAATCCCGCCGCTCACACAACTGACTGCCGGCCCGTCCTTATACAGATATGAGGTATGCACATGATTGACGAAACCATCCTGCATCAGCCCGCGTGAGAAAACCCCATCAGGGCGACCGCAGGCGTGGGCAATGAAGTGATTGTCATGAATATGGAGATCAATCCCCCAGCCACCAAGCTTACGGAAGTCCGACATGTCGTTCGACCAGTCAGGCTTACAGATGACTCGCTTGAAGTGAGCTGCATTCAGCTTCCCGTAACGCTGATCCTGAATGCATTCTGCGGCAAATCGAAATTCCGGAAAGAACGGCAACACATGAGCCACTAACAGAGGAACCTTCGCGGCCTCGGCCGCCTTGACCATCTGCTCGGCCTGAGCAAGGTCGACGGAGATCGGCTTTTCAACCAACGTGGGTTTGCCAGCTTTCAGAGATTCCATGACGACATCAAAATGCTTGTCCGTCGGCAAACAGACGTCGACCAGATCAATATCCGGATCAGCCAGCAACTGACGATAGTCGGAGTAGCACTTGAGGCCGGAGACATCAACATGGCCGCCCGGAGGACCAAAGTTCCCGTGGATCGAAGTCCAGTCGCCGGCCAGCTTCTTTTCATCCCGCGTTGCGATGGCGGTGACCGAAGCACCCTTGAGATCACGAGCACCCTCGAAATGGGTGTAACCCATGAAACCGACGCCAATGATTCCAATCCGGACCACGCTGTTCCCCTTTTATATGTGAGGTCACTGACCAAGTTGAGCTTTTGAACCGAAACGCCTTTACCAAACCATCCCGCCCAGGAGCCACGTGGATTTCCACCTGCTCCCCGACACGGCCATCGCCAGCCGCGATTTCAAATCGTCGAACCGACCAGAACCGCGTTCATCCGGATTTCACCGCGCCAGACCGCAAAACTCAAGCAACTAACGCAAATCCGCCACAATGGCAGCCATCACACACCAACCCCACAAACCCCAGTGCTCAACTTTTAAGCACGCCGATTATGCCTGCTTTTTGGGCAGTGTTGATTTTGCGGGTTTTACTGTTGGCAATGAGTTTGTGGGGTGTTATCGTTATGACGTCGCAATCAAACTGATGTCAGGCAGAGTCTGCCGGAGCAGGGGGGCGGGGCGGCAATGTGAGCTGTCACATCATGTGCATGATCAGCTCAGGACGGACTCAGGGAAGACCGATGCAGCAGAACACAGGGAGAGAAACATGTTGGTACTGTCCAGAAAGACCAGTGAGCGAATTCTGATTGGCGACGACATCGCAATTACGATTGTCCGAATCGGACCGAACTCAGTAAGAATCGGGATCGAAGCTCCAAAGAACATGAACATCGTTCGTGAGGAACTTTGCGACTTCTCAAGCAAGCCAAAAGAAACATCGGACGTAGCGATCCCCGTCAATTGATCGGGCGCTGCCGAAAAAAATGTGTTACACAAGGCCGGGGTTCTTCCCCGGCCTTTTTTCTTGCGCGAACTCGGATCAAACTCCACTTGAATTCAGTCCCGCTACGCGACCTTTGATACCAAGCCGATCAGATGATGCCTCAATATCACCAGCCCTTCCCGGAAAGTGAGTCCTGAATGCGACTGGGAATGATGCAACCCTACTTCTTTCCATACGTGGGGTACTTCTCTCTGATTCACGCCACCGACTGCTGGGTTGTCTTCGACACTGCACAGTACCGCCGCCGTGCGTGGGTGAATCGAAATCGCATGCTGTCAGATAACAAAGAAGGCTGGAGCTACGTCCGCATCCCGGTCGTCCATTCTCCAAGAGAAACCAGGATCTGCGATATTCGGATCGACGACTCGCAAACATGGATTGATCAACTGATCGATCAACTCCAGGCCTATCGCCAGCGTCGCGCACCCCAATACGTGGATACCATCGACTGGCTGCGGACAACTTTGCACAAAGCCCATGACATCAACGGGCCTGGCGATTTTTCTCGAACGTTGATTACCCTACTGCAGGAAACATGCAGCCGGATCAACTTGCCTTTCCCATGTCAGATCTTCAGCCAAATGAACTTGCCCTTGCCCGCAGAAC
>CANHVD010000634.1 GCA_947463775.1 Planctomycetaceae bacterium
GAATCTTGATCTGATCGACTTCGAAGCCGGTGCACGTGTGGCGGGCTCAGGATTCTACTTCCTGAAGAACGATGCTGTGATGCTGGAGATGGCTCTGGTTCAGTTTGCACTGACCAAGCTGCGCGGCGAGGGTTTCACGCTATTCACGACGCCCGACCTTGCTCGCGATTCTGTTCTTGAAGGCATTGGCTTTAATCCTCGCGGCAACGAAACACAGATCTACTCTGTAGCCAATAGTGACCTCAGCCTCGTGGCTACAGCTGAGATTACTCTGGGCGGCATCCAGAAGGATCAAATCCTTGATGCAGCGACCCTCCCTCTGAAGTATGCCGGGCTCTCTCACTGCTTTCGCACGGAAGCCGGTGCTGCGGGTCGAGCTGGCCGCGGGATCTACCGAGTTCATCAATTCACGAAGGTGGAAATGTTCGGCTACACCGGGCCGGATCTGAAGGACTCAGATGCGTTGCATGCAGAAGTCCTGCGGATCGAAGAAGAAGTCTTCCGGGAACTTGGCATTCCTTATCGGGTCATCGATACGGCTTCCGGAGACCTTGGCGGTCCGGCGTATCGCAAGTTCGATATCGAAGCCTGGATGCCGGGACGAGGTGACGGCGGAGAATACGGCGAAGTCACCAGTGCCTCAAATTGCACGGATTATCAGGCACGCCGGTTGAACATCCGCTGCAAGAGCCCTGATAAGAAGGGGACTCAGTTTGTCCAGACATTGAACGGCACAGCGATTTCCTGTGCACGAGCAATCATTGCGGTTCTGGAGAACTATCAACAGGCAGACGGCAGTGTAGTAGTGCCAAAGGTGCTGCGTCCGTGGGTTGGCAAGGACGTGTTCACGAAGGCCTGATCCTGTTGTTATCGCCATATCGATGTCGCTGCAGAAGTCCCGTCGGCGGAGCGACGGGTGTACGGTACGCCCTTCGCTCCGCCGACGGGACGTTTTCTTCGCTCCGCATTGCCTCTCATGAACGAAGCCACTTCTTTACGACGATTGCTGGCGATTGAATCGTCCTGCGACGAAACAGCAGCGGCGGTCGTGCGCGAGGATGGCGTCGTCCAGTCCAGCATTATTGCGTCGCAGTTCGAACTGCATGAAGAGTGGGGCGGTGTCGTTCCGGAGATTGCTTCCAGAGCCCATGTGCGTCGCATTCTTCCAGTCATCCAGGCGGCGTTGAAAGAGGCTGGCTGCTTGACGTCGGATCTCCATGCGATTGCCGTGACGACGGAACCCGGGCTTGTCGGATCATTGCTGGTCGGTCTGACGGCTGCCAAGACAATGGCGATGAGCCTTCAGATTCCGCTCGTGACAGTCAATCATGTTGAGGCTCACATTTACGCTTGTGGAATGGGTCAGGATCATTCCATTTATCCCTGCGCGGGGTTTGTTGTCAGCGGCGGACATACCAATCTCTACGATTGTCGCTCTGCGACAGAATGCCAGTTGATTGGTGGAACGACGGATGACGCGGCTGGTGAAGCCTTCGACAAGGTGGCCAGAATTTTGAACCTGCCCTATCCGGGAGGTCCCGCCATTCAGAAAGCGGCACTCAGTGGCGATGCAAAGAAATTCACCATGCCACGACCGTTGATTCATAGCGGCCGACTGGATTTCAGTTTTGCGGGATTGAAGACGGCCGTTCTGTACGCGGCTCGAGGTGTTCCGGGGCCGAACCAGCTTGCTGAAACTCCGCCGGAGTGTGTGAATGATCTGGCTGCTGCGTTTCAGGAAGCAGCGGTCGATGTTCTCGTGTCCAAATGTCGCCAGGCAGTTCGGCAACTCGGTTATTCTCGACTTTGTGTCGGAGGAGGCGTCGCCGCGAACCAGCTTCTGCGTAATGAGTTGCAGAAGATGGCAAAGCGTGAACGAATCGAACTGTTGGTGGCTCCGATGAACCTGTGTACGGATAATGCTGCAATGGCGGCCATCGCATGGGATCTGTTGAAAGCGGGAAAAACGGCCAATCTCGACGCAGACGTGCTACCCGGACTTGTTCGCCATAACTTCCAGAATCGACGCTGATCGCGGCGAGAATTCAAGATTCAGGCCTGTCGAATTGACATCACTGTCGCCAAGTCTACGATGAACGCATGAGCCAGCGCATTCTGACGGCTTTGCCCGTCTACAACGAAGTGTCGCACGTCGCCGGCGTGCTGTCGGAACTCCAGAACCACACCAAAGACATTTTGGTCGTGAACGATGGTTCTACAGACGGAACAGCTCAGGTCCTGAATAGTTTCCCTGATGTGAAGGTCGTGCATCACAACCCGAATCGTGGTTACGGTGCGGCTCTGGCAACAGCGTTCGAATACGCTCTGAAACACAACTTCGACGTGCTTGTGACGATGGATTGCGATGGCCAGCATCAGCCTTATCTGGTGCAGCAGATTGCGGCCATGGTTCAGGGAGCTGATGGCCCGGTCGATATGGTTTCCGGCTCGAGATATCTGAAGCAATTTTCTGGCGACAGTATTCCTCCAATCGAACGCCGCCAGATTAATGCTCGCATTACAGGCTGCCTGAATGAGCAACTCGGCCTGTCCATCACCGACGCTTTCTGCGGATTCAAAGCCTACCGAGTTCCTGCTCTGGCTGGGCTCGACATCACTGACACCGGTTACGCCATGCCCCTCCAATTGTGGGTACAGGCCGTGGATCTGGGCTGGAAGATTCAGGAATTTGCCGTGCCGCTGATCTATCTCGATGAGAAGCGATCATTCGGAGGCTCTCTGGATGACGCAGCAATCCGCCTTGCTCACTACCACAGCGTGCTGAACACCGAACTGGAGAGACGCGGGATGTCACAGCGATTTACTGCAGACTGTGGTTCGTCAGCGAAATAGTCGCCTGTACGGAAGCGTAATGACGCGACCCATTCGGTGAGTCATCGAAGTGTCAAGACGGCTCCCTTTCAGTTTTCAGACAGTCGCTGGATGACTTGCGCCATGCCGCTTTAAGACTGAGCGCCTGCCTTTCCGCAAAAAATGGCCTGAAACACGACTTTTTCTTAAGATTTCCGCCCTAAAAGCCGCGTTGCTGCAAAATGGAAAGGCGGGTAAAGTTCTGCGTGGTCGGCGATGGATCGTCGAGCCTCAAAAAGGCGTAATTCACGCGGGATTTATAAAAAGAGCGTGCGATGGCAACGGAATGCGTAACAACAGCCAATTCGATTACCGAGGTCCTGCTGGCCGGTGATGCCGTGCTGAATCTGACTCAGCAGCCACTGAATACCATCGCCGGGACGTTGTTCGTTTCTGCGGACCAGAACGCTGCGTCTCTGGTAAATCGTCCTTGTGGTTTCCGCTGGTCACTCAAGGCAGCTCAGGAAATTGGCACACTCATCTCCGACTCCGCGCTTCGCATAGTCGTCGTGTCGGAAGAAGACTGCTGCGATGCGGAAAGGCTCGTGAGAGAACTTGTTGCTGAGCGAATTCCCCATTTGCATTGCACACTGATGAACCCCTGCGATGCCGACGACTACATGGACGAACAAGACGCCGAAGCAGTTTCAGAGCGACTGAGACAGCTGGGATATCTATAACAGAGAGTTGCCAGTGTTCCGTGTTTAGCGTGTCGCACTGACAATCCGTAACTGAACACTGAAAACTGAACACTTAAAAGTAGCAGCATGGAGGCTGCGGTGATGAAACTTTTCATGCTCGGCATCGACGGTCTTCCTCGCTGGATGTGGCAGCAATTTGCCGCGTCCGGTGTGATGCCGCGCAGCGCGAAGCTGTTGCAGACCGGAACGCTGGTGCCGATGAAATCTTCATTGCCCGAAGTCTCTTCGGCAGCGTGGGCCTCGATCGTGACCGGTGAAAATTCCGGTGGCCACAATGTGTTTGGTTTCACGGACTTAATGGACGGAAGCTACACGCTTGGCTTCACGTCATCGCGGACTTTTCGAGCAAAGCCGTTCTGGGCTCGCGAAGGCGTCGGCCCAAGCCTGATCATGAATGTGCCACAAACGTATCCGGCACAACCGCTGGACGGCATGCTGGTTTCCGGATTCGTGGC
>CANHVD010000635.1 GCA_947463775.1 Planctomycetaceae bacterium
CAGCAGGATCGCATCGAGGCAACGCAAAGCGGAATGTTCGGACTCTGGATAGCCCGCCAGCACCAAGCGGACCCCATGCTCGCGAAGTGATGCCGCATGCGACATCAGCCATGCCAGAGCGAGGTCCAGATCCTGATCGGATTCCGTGAGTCGCCCAGCGACGACGAGGAACTGACAACGACCAGCAATTGCAGCTTCCATCACGTTCACAACCGCTGTGCGAACTGCTGAAGACGCCACTTTACGCAACCAGTCGGGACTATCAGACAATCCTGCAACCGGTGATGCCAGCCGTAAATGATCGGTATGCAAAAAACGAATTGTCGACATCCATGCCTCCCTGCATCGGAATCAAATGCTTTTCAAACGACATTGCCGGCGGTCCAAAACCCCCGAAGCACCAAAACTGTACAAAATCACCAGAAGCACAACCAGACCACTTCGGCAAAAACTGCCACTCGACGCTATTTCGGTGCGTGACGGTCGATGCTCGCCACGACCGATGAGTGGACCTTTCCGTTCGTCACGACCATGCCTTCGTTTACCGCCATCGTGGAACCCTGACTGAAATCTGCAGCAGCCCCCTTGATGTCCGTTACCTGGCCACCGGCTTCCAGAACGAGAAGCACGCCGCCAGCGTGATCCCAGATTTTCTCCTGGTAGCCTTTGCGAGTCGGCAGTCGCAAATACAAATCAGCATCGCCCCGGGCGACGGCAAGATATTTACACTGGCTGTCCATTCGTACGGGCTCTTTGTGAATCGCCAGATCTCCGGCGATCAGCCCTGACCAATCGTGAGAACTATGTCCGGATTCTACGGACTCACAGAATATCAACTCTGAAGTCATATCGGTGGCAGAAACCTCAATGGCCTTCGCCGCGCTTTCCGGACGATCCAAAGGCTGTGCCCATGCGCCGTGACCGCGAATGGCCCAAGCCAGGACTCCGTCGGGCGACGAGGGATCTCCGGATGGCATGTTCGGGCAACCCAGCACACCAACTTCGATCACGCCGTCAATAATCAGCGCCAACGAAATGGCATATTGTTCTTTGCGAAGAAATCCTTTTGTTCCGTCGATAGGGTCCAGAGTCCAGAAACGCGGGCTGTACTCTGACGCGCCACCGCGATCGATCCAGTCGCAAACTTCGACTGGCGAGCCACTCACGCCCGCCTTGGCACATTCTTCGACAACTCGCTGGAGAAACTCTGCCCCGGCTGGCTGCCTCAACTCGGCCGCACCTTCTTCTCCGATAACCGGGTCCTGAGGAAAATGCTGCTGCAGAACGCGACAGACCAAAGCCTGACTTGCATAGTCAGCGACGGTTACGGGGCTATTGTCTTTTTTTGCAAGAGACTCTGTGGTGATTGACGACTGCACCGAGCGACACGCCACGGCTGCCTGTCGAACCGCTTCCAGAGCAGCTTTTAGTTCCATTTCAAACGACATTTAAATTCTCGCGAGCTAAACCCTTTTGAACCTATCCACATTGAAAACCGTGCTTTTGATCAGAAGCCAACGAAGGTAACGACGTTCAAGCATCTTCGAGTCGTTCGTTGCCTTTGTTCTACTGTCTGCGGGCACGATTGAGGTCATGATCTGAAAGATACATACCTCGAACACCCGGCCTCAATTCCTTCGGCCGAAGAGCAACTTCTGTTCAGACCTTGTCGTTAACTGACGTCGGGACAGGGGCTTACTGAATGGCTGGGAATGATATCAACCGCGTCGCGTTGGAGGAGTGTACACGGCGGCAAAGCTGATTTCTGTCCGCAATGATTCGCTTGCTTCAGCTCGTCGAGCTTCAATGCGAACGCCGTAAGGCTGTCGCACCGCGACTTTCAGCCGAACCTGGTCATCACTCGCCGGTTCGCATTCAACTTCGGGAAGACCTGCTAACGGCGGCGAAAAGGGAACATGCAGATGAGCTCGCTTTTGCCCCACTTCGAAGAACACCTGAATCGTGCCTTCAACCATTTCTCCACCATGATCGTCACGAATACGCTCCAGACGCATGTCGGCGGTTGATTGTTGCACGGTCCGAGTAACTCCCGCTCCGACCGACGGAGTACTCGCCTCCATCACCGATTCCTCAAGATCTTCCGATGGGGATTCGTCCTGCTCGGACCTCAGCTCCTGCTCACGAATCTCCCGATCCATCTCACGTAACGATTTCTCCCGGGATCCTGGCGAAGACGGCACGGCCGAATCCGGCTCCGATAGCGGGCGAGGTCGAAAACCCGGGGCAATCGTTGACGGAAGCGGTGCTGTAAGAGCAGTTGAATTCATCGCCGTATTCAATGAGACCGCATGAACGGGGGCGACCGGCGGTTGAGGTATCGTCACGGGTAGCAATGAAACAGGCGGAAGACTCACAACACCCTGACCGTGCCCCGAGTTCGCCAATGCTGTGTTCCCGGGCGCAGAGGAAGGCAATGGCGGAGGAGAAGCCGGTTTTGGAGGCTGAACAGGAGTCTGGAAGCCGACGGGGGTCTGAAATCCCACTGGCGTAGACGTCTTGCCGGATGGTTCCGTCAACGGTCGCCGTGAAGATGTTGAATAGGTGCCGGCAACGGTATTGCCAGTTGCTGCATTCCCCGTAGCCCCACCTAACGTAGACGGTGCATCTGAAGATCTTGCGGCCGGCTTTGGCAAAGGAGTCAAGTTACCCCAATAAGGCTGCGAATCTGGAGGCGACCCAACAGGCATTGGTGGCAGCGGAGGAGGCGTTAGTTCGGACGCCCGCTTCGAAGACTCCGACTGCTCGTCGACGACACGCCGACGTTCGGAACGCGGCAATTCTTCAGCTCGACGTGACTGCGACACACCGATCCGACTCATTTGCCGACCGGTACCATAGAACGGATCCGCCCACGGATCTCGAGCTTCCACAGTTCCGGATGGGCCCGTCGTTGCTGGTGCCGATCTGCTAAGCCAATACTCCGTGCGCGGTGCGACATCGTCAAAGTGAACCTGCGGCGCATCAATGTCGAGTTCGGTCAGATACGCATCAGTCAACGGCTGAAGATAAGACTTGCGATCTCGCGGAATCGCAAAAACCTCATCCGGCAACGGACTCATGATGGCGATGATTCCAAACACGAATACGCCGATTGTCAGCCATGGCTTCAACGGCGAACCAACAGGCATCAGATTGTAAGCGATGAAGCACGGCGGCAGCAGTGTGAGCATGCCCGCAAAGAACAGCCCCGGGGATTCTTCTGCAGAAGTTCTCCCCGGAGAAAACAACAACCAGCCAAAAATCGCAAGGAAAGTTGCATACGCGGATAGCAGCAACGCGGCAGGTTCCCAAGCCTGAACTCGGATGATCCGAGAGTGCTGACCACGCCATAACAGCCACGCCACAACCACCAGCGATACCCAGGCCATAATGGCCAATGCACGTCGTCCCTGAATCCGCCGACCATGAGATGATGTCATGCGAGCGGGCCTCCTGCCTTGATTGTTTGACACGCAGCGATGAAGACCACGCTGCTCCCCCAGATTAAACAGTCTCCCGGAACCGCCTGAAATCTAACGGTTCACAGGGAAGGTCTGCAAGGTTTCTCAGCCACCGTTTTGCGAATCATCGCAGTCCGCAGGCTTTCAGAAACTTCTCTTCAAACTGAGGATCGGGCAACAGGCACGGATGTTTGTACTGCTCCGCGCTGCCTCCAGAGCCGGATTGACGCAAATTTGTGAATGACTTCCATGCATCCGGAGACAGCTCCTGAACGCGAATCATCTGCAGCCGTCCGGTGTGGCGTTTCTCACCATATTCTACGTTTCTGCGACAAAGATCTTCGTCCAGCGCCATCGCAAACTGGCTCTGTGCATTGGTCTGAGCGGCGAATGGTATCGCCCCGCGTCCGCTGCCATCGCTTCCGCCAGAATCTCTCACTGCAACTGAAGCCGCTCGATGATTCGCGGAGTTGTCGTTCGATCGTCCCACATAAAGAGTATACCCCGGCGGTTCTCCCCAGCACGGTGTCAGCGTGTAGATCTGAGGACTGAGGCCAGTCAGAC
>CANHVD010000636.1 GCA_947463775.1 Planctomycetaceae bacterium
GATGCGAAGACCGGCGAAATGGCCTGGCAGCGAGAACTTCCTGAGCCCTACTTCGTTTTTGATTGGGGTCCGGGGATGTCTCCGGTGATTCATGGCGACCGATTATTTTTCTGTCAGGACGACGATCTCGCGCCGGCGGCCTATTGCCTGGACAAGAAGACGGGCGAGATTCTCTGGAAGGATGATCGCGGCGACATGGCGTGCTCCTATTCGCACCCGGTCATTTGCGAAACGTCGCAAGGCCCCGAAGTCATCGTCGCCGGAACAGGTAAGATGATTGGATACGACTACAAGACCGGCCACCGGAAATGGGCCACGGAGGTCTTTTGTCGCAATATCAAGACGACTCCAGTGACTTTTGACGGCATCATTTATGTGTCCGTAGAGAGCTTCGGTATCTCATATCAATGGCGTGTGACCGCAGACGCTGATGGCGATGGCAAGATTACCCGTGACGAAATCCTGAACAACAAGTATCGCCTGAATACGGGCAAGTCGATTCCGGACGCATTCTGGGCTAAGTTCGATCGGGGCGACGAAAACAAAGATGGCGTGCTTGAGGGAGAGGAAATCGACAAGGCGTTTCTCGACCCTAAAAACCGAGGCGGTCTTCTGGCCAGTGAAGTTCAGGCGAGACTGGGCAATACGATTGATACCGACGCGGACAAACTCTCGGAAGAACTGAGTGAACTCCAAAAGGACGCGTCAATTCAGGCTGTTCGCGGCGGCGGCGAAGGGGATGTCTCGAAGACTCACGTGCTCTGGATGAAGAAGACGAAGTCGGCCTCGCACATCGTTTCACCACTCGTGGCCGACGGCCGTATGTTTCTGATTAAGCAGGGCGGTATCACCGCATCGTTCCAGGCGGCAAACGGTGAGCCGGTCTGGGACCGTCGGCGAGTTGGTGCTGATGGATCTTACCTCGCGGCTCCCGTTTACGGAGACGGAAAGATCTATGTCACTTCTGAACCGGGTGTGATCAGCGTGATTGAAAGTGGCCCGGAACAAAAGGTGCTCGCCAACAATGATTTCGCAGAGCCGATCGCAGCAACTCCCGCTCTTGTCGACGGACAGATCTTTGTCCGCACTCGCACGAAGCTGTTTTGCATTGCCGACGAAGCAAAGTGAAACGAATGGCAATCCGCTGGCGGAGTCAGTGTTGTCGTGAAGCCTCTCGCCCAGCCAAGGGCGCATAAAAATGCGGCTCGAAGATCGAGCCGCATTTGTTTGGTCAATGGAGTTCAGTTTCCGAGCTCTCGACTACTTTCCAGCGGTTCGAGCTGATGGCTGATCGGCAGGAATCTCGCTCAGCAGTTTCATCAAATCTACTTTCACGTACGGCATTTCGGCCCCTGGTTTTGTATGGCTGGCGTTGGCCACGTAGAGCACTCCGTCAGCCGGAACGAACAAAACATTGTGCAGATTGGATTCCATCGCCACAGGTCGACACATCAGCCACTGTCCGAGTTCAACATCGAACTGCCCATGCTTCTCATTCACTCGGCGACGTAGTTCTTCAAGGCGACCGCCGGCCGATAGAACCACGGTATCCTTGATTCCTTCACCCAGTCGTTCATGGCCTTCTCCGGCTTTGATGAACTCAATCGATTCCGGTGTCGCTGCAACACCAACGGCGTCGTTGATTTCACCGTCGGCAAAGACATAGTAGTACTCACAGGTACGAGGACTGTTCGTCCAGAGTTCCTGAACTTCGGCCAACGTGTCGCATTCTTCCAGTGCTCGTCGCATCAGAGTGGCCATCGGAGCACCGTCCCATTGGCCTTCGCCACGGCCTCCCATTTCGCCGAGAGAAATCTTTTCAGCATTCATTCCGCTGACGCTGCCGATAAATCCTGCATAGCCGACGTTGGCAAATGGAATCTGCCCCTGAGCTTTCACGATGAAAGTCGTTGAGGCATCCTGCAGGCCAATCGTGGTCATGTAATCCAGAACTCGGCCGTGGTACAGCTTGCCATCTTTTGTGGCCGAACCGAAAACTGCAAAGCCAGAGCAGTGGAAGAGTTCTGGAAAGACGTTAAGAACCTGGACGATCTCTGGTTCCATACCCAGCGAAGCGGCCAAAGCCGACGTTTCTCGTTTATGTCGCTCCGGAATATGTGGAGACAGGCGAGCATAAGCATCTTCCAGATCATGTCGGAACCAGCGTCCGGTTCGCACGACGTTCGCAGTGCCGAAGCTGTACAGCACGGACTCGATGCAACGGCGAGATTCTTCTGGCAGCAGTTCTCCATGAGCCATCCCAATCTGTTCGGGAGTTCCCCACAGAACAGCCACTCGCTGACCATCGACCCACTTCAGTTCGCCATGATCTGTTGCACGCGGCTTCATCGACGGTTTTGTCAGAGAATCTCCTGGCTGCAGAATCTCGGTCGCTCTTCGGATGCCTCGCAGCAGAGTTCGCTCGAGCTCATGACGAGGAAGCTCGGTCACTTTCATGTCGGGCCATTCGGTCGCTGACGGGGCTGTGGCCACTTCCGTTTTGGTCACCAGCGACACGTGCACGTTGTCGATTTTGGCGTCGATGCTGTTATCGGCGGGGAAAGTGATCTTTGCATTGCCGGTTGAGAAAGCCCCTGAAGCGTCGTCATGCTTGACGTCCATATTGGCCAGCAGTGCACGCAGAGTTCCCTCGACGTCGCCTGCCGCAAGGACATTCAGCCCGAATCGGATCTGAGTGAGTTTAGAATGGTCAGAGATCAGACGTTCAGCGATGGCGTTCGGGCTTAGGTTGTCGTCGTCCGGAGCATCGCCGGTTCCGATGAATACAACACCATGCTTCGGCAAGGCCAACGCGGTCACGTCGCTGCGACGGCGGATTGAGACAGCATAGTCAGCATGTGTCAGTTGCAGGTCGAAGCTCTGATCATCATAACGAACCAGGCTGACCTCAATCGGCTGAGGCTTTCCATCAATGGGCAACTCGATTTTTCCCGAGAGGTCAAACTTGGCCTGCTTGCCTGCAAGGATTGTGGCCAGCGGCTTGAGCCCTGAGGCGAGGTCTGCTGGCTGCTCAGCAACAACCAGCGGGGCTGAGCAAAGGGCAGTGAATCCAAGTAACAGTATCAATCGCAATTTGTTCATGTCAGGCATCTTTCGAGGAGCTGGTGGGAACAGAAGATGACTTTGCAGGTCGGCATCTCAAATGGCTCTGAGAAGTGAATGAGCCGGTATCGGAAAAGCAGTTTAATGCTCGGCCGCTTTCTGTGCATCCACACGTTTCACGGATTTTTTGGCGGTCCTTTCGGCCGAATTTCCTCATGATCAGTCGACAATTCCAGGAAAGGTGATTTCCTGTGTCCAGATTGCCTTCCGGATCGGGTATATAGGAAGCACAAAATTTGTGTGAAAAACGGGATATTTGCTCCCGCGGTTTTGCGCGAAGCAGACTTGGTCCCAGTAAACCTGAAAGCGACCTCGGTCGAAATTGATTGATTCCATGAAGCGAAAACGAAACGCATCACAGGACGAGTTTGAAGACGACGATCTGGATCTCGACCTTGACGATGATGGCGATGACGACGGTCTGGATGATCTGGACGATGGCCTTGAAGAATTCAATCTGGAGCATGACAACCTTGACGAGTTCAAGGGCGAACGGAAGCTCAAGTCGCACTCTGATCGTCTTGTAGCAGGCTATGCAGCAGAACTTAAGGGCCCGGACGTTTTGGTCGTCCTGCTTCATGGGACAACTCTTGCCTCTGCGCTGAGAACAGCTCGACCGGATCTCAACTTCACGTTCTGGACTCCGGAGCATTTCTTCTTCCGGACCCTGCAAAAGTATCACGGTGATGCTGTTTCTACGCAGGCACCAGGAGTTGGCAAAACGACTCTGGCTTGCACGGCTGATCTGCCCGCGGGGACCTTTGACGAAGCTCTATATGCAACCTACTTTGGTGATCCGTCCGAGCAGGCTCAGGATTTGCTGCAGATGATTCATCAGCGACTGCGATCCGGTGGCCGACTGATCGCTTCGACGAATAATTCCAGAGACAAATGGGTTCAGA
>CANHVD010000637.1 GCA_947463775.1 Planctomycetaceae bacterium
CGCTCAGGTGTTGTCACAAATCGACGACACGCTGACGCAAATAGGAAGCTCACGTGAGCGTCTGCTGCAGATTCTGATCTATCTCGCAGACCTTGAGCACGGCCCCATACTGAACGAACTCTGGGACGCCTGGGTTCCTCGAGGTCATGCTCCTATTCGAGCGTGTGTGCAGGTTGGGCTCGGCAAGAATTGTCTTGTGGAGATGATCATCACTGCCGCGGCACCGTGAGTACTCTGGTTGAATTCGCAGGCCATCGCGATAATCACTTCACCGACGACTTCGAGATCTCTTCCTGCATCAGAACAAAAAGACGATCAACCTCGGCCGCCGTTTCCGCATCCAGTTCCCAGGAGTACGGCTGACGGCGTTGGACCGAAGGAAACACGCCGCGCTTCGCCATGAGATATTTCTCGACGGCTAGGAACCCATCCAGCCCTGCCTGAAGCTGCAAAGCGACGATGCCACAGATCGGAAAGTAGACTCGATACGCAGCCGCATCGTCGCCTCGTTGCAGAGCTTTCCAGAGCTGAATAATGCCGTCCAGCAAATCCATCCCCGGCATTGTTCCGGAGATGCCTCGACGATAACTGTCGATCAACAGGATCCCGCCGGAACCTTCAAAGATACGAGCTCGACCGCCGGTCGCATCTCGTAACGCAGACAGATTGGGACCAATCGGCGATGCTTCTGGCTTGAAAACAATCTTGTCGCTGCCGTACGTTTCCAGAAGAGAAACACAGACCGAAATCGGAATCGGCTGCCCCACATAACCCGATGCATCCTGCACAATGACGGGTAAGGAGATTCCGTCAGCAATTTGCCGGAAGTAATCCAGCATCCCGTTCGCACTCAGTCGAGTTGTCTGAGGTGGCACGGCCATCACGGCGTCGCACCCCGCCTGTTCTGCCGCAACCGAATACGCCAGCGCCTGCTTACCGCTCTCCGCCCCTACCGCCGCAAACACCGCTCCTCGCCCAGCGCTGTATTCGGCAATCAATTGAGTCAGCTCGATCCGTTCTTCGTAGGTCAGCCGCAGGATCTCGGACACCATTCCTGTCCCGAGCCCATCAGCTCCCAACTCGAAAGCCCAGTCAATCTCTCGCTTCAACGTCGCCCGATCAATTCGGTCATCAGCGGTAAACGGAGTGTGGACGATCGGCAGTACGCCGTGCAGAGTCTTGGGCATAGTGATGTTCTTCCGAAACTGATGTTGGCCTGAAATACAGAAGTGCCCGGGCGAAGAATCGACGTCGTCTTCGAAGCGGATATTTCAACAACGCTCAGGATAACAACTCCGGATACATCGGCGACTCTGGTGTCTGATTTCTCGCGGCGGCACACCGGCCAATGAACAGAGCCGATGTGCTGCGGTGAAGGTTGAGAATCATTCGAGTGTTTCTCAGCAAAGAATTGAAGAGTGTTCTCAACTCCGAAGCCATTTCAATCCCACACCACCAACCGCCCCGACGACAACAAACCCGCCAAGACTGCCGAACTTGCCATTCATCAACTGCATGACAAGCCCCAGACACATCAATCCCGCCAGCATCAACGCGAACACACCGAAGAGCTTTCTGGCTGTGAAAGCGGCCGCTGCTGTTGCGACTTTGGCTGGGTTCGCACGAGACCGGCCAGGCGACGAACGAGGTTCCTCCTGCTCCCATGACGCGTCACCACCGAACTCATCCGCATCCGCTCCATAGTCCAGTGACGGCACCGCAATCGTCGCCTGACAGTCCTTACAGCGAATCTTTGTCCCCGCTCGCTCCTCGCGAACACGATACGCTTTACCACACTTACGGCAGCTCACTTCAATGGCCATCGTTGTATGCTCCGGTCAGCTATTCACTACCTGCGACAGACTTACGACTCAATAGAATGTCACTGATTTCAGAAACGCGTCGACATCAGAGGGGCTCAACGGACTCTGCGTCCCCTTGGTGATGACTGCCAGATACATCCGCCGGTTATGTACGAAAGTGACCATCACTTGACTCAGATCCCCATTACTCATAACCGTCTTCCGCAAACAGCGGTTTCCGTTGATCGTTTCCAACGCCTGTGTCGCCGGGTTCACTGATGAGGTTGGTACGCTCGTCGCTTCAGCATTTCGTTCCAGGAAGTCTTCTGTCACTTCCATCGGACTTTTGTCACTCAGTGCGAATCCGTTCCCATTAACGCTGGCCATGTGACTCACCGCGCCATTGGGAAGAGCATGCGACTTAACCTCACCAGGAAACACCGCGCTGGCCGATCCGTCAGGCAACGTGAACTTGACCCAGCTGGATTCAGCGGGTGCGGGCTTGCCGTCAGCAAGTTGAGTGTTGCCACTCGGCAGGAACTTCAGCAGTCCCCAGACCAAAGCCACAATCAATACCGGACCGGCCACTGCTCCGATCGCGACCATCACCGACTTGCCATTGCCGGACTTCTTTGGAACGGCTTTTGTTTTCCTGCTGGCTCCACCGCGACCGGCCCCCGTCTCAGGCCACGATGTTTCGCCCCACTCTTCCTCGGTCTCTGAAAGTGGTACCTCAATCGGAGTCTGGCAAGCTTTGCAGCGAATCTTCCTGCCTGCCATCTCATCCTTCAAACGGTAACTTTGACCGCAGGCAGAGCACTCAACAGAAATAGCCATAGGTAACCCTCAGTAAGCTGATGGGCGAGTGGAGCAGATAACGACACCCAGGGTGGGTTATCGAATTATTGCTAAGAACAGCACTCCTTGCGAATCCGACGCTTCGCTCTTTGGCAATTAGACGAAAAACGTAAGCCCAGGCTTTTGGCGACGTTATCGAACTACTCGTAGCTACCCCATTGGCAGGCAACTTTCGCCCGGCCCGATTGTCGGCTGAGCTTAAGTCGATGTACGATGAGCAAACGGAGCAGTAGCTGCCCCTGAAATGAAACGACGAAACACACGATGCTCACAGACAGCCCCACAGAGATGACAACAGCCATCACCGACGTCATCCTGGCCGCTCAGTCGGCAGCGGCGATCTATGTCATCAGACGAAAAACAGTCGCTCGTCCGATGTGGACTCACGTCTGGACATGGCTGTTTGCCTTGCTCAGTATTGCCAGTTTGATCGGAGCAGCCGCCCATGGACTGGAGATGGCCGCGTCCATTGAATCCGCGATCTGGAGTCCAGCTTATCTGGCTCTGGGACTCACCATGGCTCTGTTCGTCATCGCCGCGATCACGATGAGCTCCGGCCACGAGAAATCTCGCCGTTTTCTGCTGCCTGCAATCTTGATCGCTTTCGTGTTCTTCACGATCACTCAGATCTGGAGCGACTCTTTTTTGCTGTTTGTGATTTACGAGTGCATGGCAATGTTTCTGTCGCTGACGCTCTACACGATGTGTTTCTGGCAGCGAAACGCTACGGGATCAGGCTACCTTGCCAGCGGAGTTCTTGTCGGAATTCTCGCTGCGGTCATCGACACGCAAAAGACACTTCACGTGACCTTAATCTGGGAGTTCAACAACCACGGCGTCTTTCATCTGGTGCAGATGATCAGTCTCTTGCTGCTGACGATCGGCCTTTATCGATCACATCGAGAAGAAATCTCCAGCGAAGAGCAGGGCGGTGCCGTCGTACAAAAGTAGCCTCTCAATGGGGCATCTCGCTGATTCGCTCTCCTGCCTGTATCTGCGCATTCGCCTGCAACGAAATTGTCTCTCTCAAGGCTATCAGTCCCATAACGCAGAGTATCGCCAAGTAGACGGCGCCAATAAGCGGGACCGGTTCCTGCGCTTCTGTAGGCCCCCAACTAAACAATTGGATGATCAGGAAGATGGCAAGGCTGATGATGGGGGCTGAAAC
The DNA here is from genome assembly GCA_947463775.1 of Planctomycetaceae bacterium. Classification (GTDB taxonomy): domain Bacteria; phylum Planctomycetota; class Planctomycetia; order Planctomycetales; family Planctomycetaceae; genus SXXK01. Next base: position 3,829 of record CANHVD010000637.1, read on the forward strand.
GCCAGTCACAGCACCAAAACCGTATCGCTTCCTGACACACGCGATGGTCCCGGAGATACCAATCATCGACAGGATGGGCCCGGTGGCCACGATCGTGTGGACATCGATGAACGCTGCAAACGTGCCTACCACCGCGACAAGCATCTGCAAAGAAATCCACAATCGAACCCAGAAGTAAGCCCCGCGTGGCGCA
>CANHVD010000638.1 GCA_947463775.1 Planctomycetaceae bacterium
AGGTCGCTGTCGGGCAAACTCGTCGCTTCCGACTGGAAGTGCGTCCGAACTCCAGCGGAGAAACGCTGTCAACCGCCGAAGTCCTTCTTGAGGGAAGTCGAGTCGATCGGCGCACATTTCGGCTCGTTGCTCGAGACGCCGACGAGTCTCGCCCACGTCCTGAGAATGTTATCCGTTGAATGAGGACGCGGCCTCCCGTCGTTCCGGCACCACCAGCAACGAAGCCCAAGCCTGCAGTCCCGCAGTCTATAGCCCCGCCCGTATCCGTTTCTGAGGTTCAGAATCCGCAGACCAAAGCGAAGCGAACTGAAACGCAGCCGCGTCGCGTCACAGCTCCGACGCGTTCAACATGGCCAGTCCGTGAAGTGGAAGACTGTCTACAAAGGTGGCATCTTCCAAATGACTTACCAGCTGCCGGCCGCCGCCTCCTGAGACAAAAACCTGAGGACGACTGTTCTCCGCAAACTGACTCACAGCAGACAACGACAAACGGGCAATCAGTTCTTTGACCGCGCCGAGCTGACCGACAAACAGACCGGCTCGCATCGCCGCCTCCGTATTCCTGCCTGGCAGCGACGGAAGCTCTATCAGTTCTTCGTCAACATTCAGCAGCGGCAATCTTGCGGTGTAGTCATGCATCGCATGCGCCGACAATCGCAGTCCCGGCAAAATACTGCCACCGCGAAATATTGCATCCGAAGTCACAAGATCCACGGTAGTTGCCGTTCCGGAATCCACCACAATCACCGGTCGACCTGGTTCGCTCATCCGAAGGCCAGCGAAGGCATTCAACAACCGATCAACACCCACTCGTTCCGGAAAATCAACGTCCACTTCCACAGGGATCTGGCGGAAACCGAAGACTGTAATCGGGCGACAATCAGGAATAGGCCAGCCCTGCAACAGCAGATCACGCGTTTCCGGATCACTAGCCGCGACCATAGCCACTGGTGGTGCATCGACGCACAGACTCAGCCACCAATCGTAAAATGCCGAGGCTACGTCAGCAGTCTGATTGAGAATTCGCGCAGCAATCTCCAGAGGTTCAGGATTCTTCGCTGACGTCTGTCGAAACAGCCCGAACTTTGCGCGAGTATTCCCGACGTCAATTGCGAGGATATGTTTTCCGTCAGCCATGGGAGCCTGCGGGAATTAAAAAATTTCGAACAGACTCTGAGCTACGACACCTTAGAAAACTACAGAAGCCCTGAACCCAACTCTATTTCTTCGGTCGAGCTGCCGCTCTGGCAATCCAGGTCTCGGGATCTTCATCAAAAGCAGCTTTGCAGCCACTGCAGCAAACCCAGTATGAACGGCCTTTGAACACAATCTCGGTCGTTCCCAGACCCTCAGAAATGATGCAGGTCTTCTCTGCATAGTCCGTGTCACTCAGGGCAAACGAAGTTCCCTCACGCTGAGTTGAAACCGTGTCATACCTCGCGAAGGCCGCGTTGCCGCGTCGCTTGGCAACTTCCAGAAGGTAGCGATTATTCTCCTGCTGCTCGAACGACAACTGCCACATCTCGCCGGAAGCTTGCCCGGACTTGTCAACCTGATGGAATTCCAGTCGAAATACTTTATGGAGCTTGTCGTCGCTTCCCACAATCTCGTGGACCGGGTCTGTAAAGTCGCCAACAAACTCTCGCTTTGTTCCGGCAGTATCAGTGGCCGTCAAAGTGAATTTCTGGTCGTCAACATTCCAGCTCAGTCGTCCCTGCTTCAAGTATGGGCTCTTATCGGAGTTGATCGTCAGAGCCGGATTCTTCGCATCAGTGCGTAAGTCCCAGACCCATTCGTGATTGTCCACCGCCTTGAAGTTTTCGTACTCCCGGCGAGTCGTCCCGCGCCATTGCCCTAATAGAATCTGCAGGGGTTGCAGATGCGTGATTATCGCCTGAATCTGTTTTTCGGTATCAGACTTTCCGCTCGCAGAAGCATCATCTCCACCAGCTCCTTTGGAACCGGAGAGACCGCTTAACGACAGTGGCTTCAGTTCAAACGTCTCTTCGGTCTGCTCGGCTTTCACCATCCCATCTGAGTTCCTGGCCTCGGCAGATGGGGACTGCTCAGAAACTGGTGTCACGACCTCTGACGTCGCAGCAGTATTGCCGCCCGCAGTCCCGTCTTCCCCGCACCCTGAAGAAATCAGAGCACCCGCGAAAGCAGCCAAAGTCGCGTTCTTAAGCCGTATTCTCATTGCCATATCCAATTCTGAAACTTTCTGACCCGAGTTGATCGCGTATAGCGATCGTCCCATTCTTTCATGCCCCGCGATACCTGTCTACAGAGTTTCTCCAGATCGGCTGCTCCGACGCCCTTGGTCGCTTTCCATTTGACCACTTTCTGAACACGATACGAAAAAGCCTGTCGACCCACATACCGGGTCACCTGCGGTTTTTATTGAGGCAACCGCCTCTGTCCCAGCTTTCCTGATCAAGCCGAAAGGACCGATTTCTGATGTTGCGATTTTCAATCCTGAGCCTAACCCTGCTGGCTCTCACCGTGGCTCCGCTCACTCACGCCGCCGACGACAAGTGGGTAAGCCTGTTCGATGGCAAGACCCTGAACGGCTGGAAAAAGGCCGAACACGGTAAGGCCACCTATGAAGTCAAAGACGGCACAATTCACGGCGTGACCGTTGAAGGCAGCCCGAACACATTCCTAGCCAGTGAAAAAGAATTCGGCGATTTTGAACTTGAGTTCGAAGTGAAGGTTCATGATCAGCTCAATTCCGGTGTGCAGATCCGCTCGCGTGGAAAGACTGAAGCCGATGTCGATGCTAACAAGCAGGGACTGGGAGTTTTCCACGGCCCACAGGTTGAGATCGAAGCAGGGCCTGGCCAGGCTGGATACATTTACGGAGAATCAACCAAGTACGGCTGGCTCTCACCGGAACCAAAAGACGAAAAGCACACTCACGATTTCTTCAAGAACGGTGAGTGGAATCAGTATCGCATCGTCGCCAAGGGTGCTCGAATCCAGACCTGGATCAACGGGCACATGGTTGCTGACCTGACTCACGAAGAAATCTACAAGACTCACCCAAAAGGCCACATCGGCCTGCAGGTTCACGGTATCGGCGCCGGCACCGGCCCGTTCGACGTGTCATGGCGTAACATCCGCATCCGCGAGCTGTGATCTCGTTATGCCGCAATTCCAACGCGAGCCGAAAGCCCGACCTCCAAGAGTGTCGGGCTTTTTTGTTGCGAGGTTCGCCGTCATGCGTTGCTCAGACAATCGTCAACAAGCATTCTGTGAATCACACATCTGCAAGTTTAGCCTGCAGACTATCGCCTAAAGCGCTTTCACATCCGGGAACAGCATGCTCACGCTTGTGCGGTCGTGGATTGAGCGGATGGCCTGAGCAAACAGCGGAGCGACAGAAATCACTTCGATTTTCTTGCCGAGCGGCTCAATGGCGGGCTCGACGGTATCAGTGATGAAGAGGCTTCGGATCTCGCTGTTTTCAATGCGAGCCACGGCTCCGTCCGACAGCACGCCGTGTGACACCGCCGCGTAGATGTCTTTCGCTCCGCGTGCCTTTAGCACTTCCGCCATGCTGACAAGCGATCCACCGGTAATGGTGAAATCATCGACCATCAACACATTGCAGCCGTCAACCGAGCCGATTACTTCCAGGACCTGTGCGCGCTCCGTGTGATCCTTTCGCTGCTTGTTTCCGATGACAACGGGCACACCCAGCAGATTGGCATAAGCTGACGCAGACTTTGCGAAGCCAACGTCCGGACTACAAATCACGAGGTTGGGAATATTGAGCGATCGAACATGATCGCAGATCACTTTGCGAGCGTACAAGTGATCGACCGGAACACTGAAGAACCCCTGAATCTGCGGGCTATGCAAATCCATCGTCAGGACTCGATCCGCCCCGGCCGCCTCAATCGCATCCGCACAAACTCGCGCACGAATGGAAACTCGTGGCTCATCCTTCTTGTCGCCCTTGGCATAGCTGAAGTAAGGAATCACCGCCGTCACCTGTGACGCGCTGGCTC
>CANHVD010000639.1 GCA_947463775.1 Planctomycetaceae bacterium
ATCGGCTTCCAGTTCGGGCTCTCCCTGAATGCCTGCAGAATCAACGGGGCGAATCCTGATCGTAGGGTCAATCGGTGAACCCAGAGTGGCTGCATAAACTCGAACACGCCAGCGATCCTGCTTGCTGACGGTGACTCGAAAGCTGTCGACATCGCCGCGTTGATCAATCCGTCCGTTCAATGCGACCGGCAGGGACTCGGCGACCGTGAACGCCGCCTCTTTATCCTCCATCAGGTTCTGAAGATGACTCGATCGCAGAAGAATTGGTGACGGAGCTTCTCCGAAGTACTCAAAGGTATTGCCGGAAGCCCATTGTGACGGTGGAATTTGAATCGTCTGCTCGTAGAGGCCTGCGGGATCTCCAGCCAGTTCAACAACTTGCTGAGAGCCAGCCGTGCCACCCAATGGATACGCGATCAGCGGACGTCGATTCGTTCCAATGTGTAGACAATAGTCTTTGTCAGCGGGCGCAAAGAGAGACCGCCTTACCTCAACGAAAACGTCCTGGTTGTCTGTAGCAAGGACCGACGCCATCGGGTCCTGAAGATGCAATGAATTATCATCATTGGCGGATAACTCGCGCCCAGATGCATCGAGAATTCGAACGGTCAGATCATAGGCGGAATCACCATAATGGATGTCGGCGATCCTGACCGCGTCCACTTCGGCCGACAGCGTCTGGCCAGCCGCAACGGTCACTCGATAAACATCCACGTCTCCACGAGCACTCGCCCCCATGCGGCCTCGAACAGTTGTATTTGGAGATACTGAAAGCGCCGTCGTGATCGTGTCGTTGGAGTTATATCCTTGCTCGTTTTCGTCGATCATCGTGAAGGGCGAAACATGAAATGTTCCCAGCGAGGTGATTTCTGTATCTGTTCGGATCCGAAAAGGATGTTCGCCCGGCACGCAGTCTGGTGCGATCTCGAATACACAGCGAATCTGTTCTTCGATACGACCGCCGTGAGCCAACCCGATGGGGTGAGCAAGGTTGGGAAGTACTTCAATGCTGATAGCTCGAATGCCCGGCTTATAAAAGACGACTTCGCGAGCATCCTTCAGGCACATTCCCTGAACTGTCACTTCGACCGTCGTGCCCCGTTGAGCCATACGTGGACTCGTGGACCCGATGTGCAGCAACATGGCTCCGGCGAAAAGTTGCCCCGGGAACAGCAGAAGAACCAACGACAATGCAGCCAGACATCGAACAGTCGAAACAACGGAAGATTGGGCTATTCTGCTCTGAAGGTGGATCACGCGGGACGCCGCTCCTCGTTCCGGCCGAAATCGATATGCCAGTGGTGTCATCAATTCATTTCTCTCAGCGGAGTTAATCACCAGATACGATGCCGCGCAGGTTTTTTCGACGCGCGAAGACGAGCCATCCGGCAGGACGTTCGCTCAGATCAGTCCTTTGGCGAGTTTGCCATCTTTGATGATCTCAATTGGCCGCGTGCCGAAGGCGACGAGCTCTTTATTGGCATCGATTCCGAGCTGGTGATAAATCGTGAACAGCAGGTCTTCCAGCACCAGAGCATCTCGCGCTGGTTCCGCTGCAGTCGAGTCACTGGCACCGTAAATAAGCCCGCGAGCAAATCCACCACCCGCCAGAAGGTTTGAGTAGCATCGGGCCCAATGATCACGACCACTTGTTGAATTTACTTTGGGAGTTCGACCGAATTCCGAAGTGACCCAGAACAATGTTGTATCCAGCAAACCTCGTTGATCCAGATCCGTGACCAGTCCTGCAATCGCGTGATCCAGTGCAGGCATCTGATCGAGACAATTGTTCCTGACGTCGACGTGGGAATCCCAGGCCCCATAGGTGACAGTCACAAAGCGAGTTCCGGCTTCAACAAGCCGCCGAGCAAGGATCAAACGTTCGGCGAGTCCCTTGGGATGAAACTGATTGTCCGGACCTCGCAAACCAACAACATCTCGCCCGTAAAGCTGCATTGTCTCCTCAGTTTCGCCGTCCAGTGTGAATGCGGCCTGAGCTGAGGCTGAGGTCAGCAGTGTGTAGGCTCGCTCATAAAAGCTATCCATCGTCTCCAGCGTAGCGGGGTCCGCTTCCAGTTCGCGAATCTGTCGCTCAATAACATCCCGAGCAGATTTGCGACGAGCAAAGCGGTCGGCAGTCACACCCTCAGGAATCGAGAAGTCTCTGACCTTGAATCCCTTTTGTCCCGGATCTGCGTTGAGATCAAACGCTCCATAAGTACTGCTCAGGAAACCTGTACTTCCAGCAAAGCTATGATTGTTGGGAATCGCGATGTAAGGAGGAAGTTCACCACGAACGCCAAGCTCGTGCGAGATCACAGAGCCCATTTGAGGATAATCGATCACGGCCGTGGGCGTATAGCCCGTGAACAGATGATAGGTCGCCTGCTGATGATCCGGAATTCGGCCGACGAGACTTCGCACGACCGTAATCTTGTCCGCGATCGCAGCCGTTCGAGGCATGTTGTCACTGAAGATGTCGCCATTCTTTGTCTTCGTAACACCAAACGAGCCACGATACTCGACAGGAGCTTCTGGCTTTGGATCAAGCGATTCCTGTTGTGGCCAGCCACCTCCCAGATGAAGCTGAATAACGCTTAATGCTTTTGCCGGAAGTTTGGTTTTTGAGCCAACAGCAGAGAACGCCTGATTGGTCGATTCATCGGCGCGACTTTCCAGCGTCAGTAAGTCACCCAACGAAAGTCCCAGCGCGCCGCAGATTCCAGCCTGTACGGCACTGCGACGAGACATTTGGCGAAAACCAGCGCAGCCCCGAATATTGGCGGCGTTACGTGAATCATGACTCGACATTGGCAATCTCCTGTTGCGGACCTCGGCAGATTGTCCTGCTGAAACGCTGGTCTGTCCAACAAGAAAGGGCTATTGCCGCAAAGTTCAAGGCCGGCCAGTCAGCAAGCAAGTCCGTCAGTCATCGGGATGGCGAATGCAGGAAATGAATTCAAAAAACGATCAGACATCGCTATTTCGCTGGCAGGGTCCGTACCAAGGTCATAGAGAGATCGATCCAGCGGGTCAATTGCTGATCGCTGTCGATTCCATCAGGCTCAACGATGATCCAGCCCTTCATTGGTCGACCGGTAAGATCCATCTCGCGGACATCCGGTTCCGTCAGTGCAATCTCGGCTTGCTCGACACCCAATCTGGCGATCAACGAGTCATTCCAAACGGCGATCAACATGTTCCCGTTCAGCAGGAAGCAGGTTCCACCGAACATCTTCTTTTCGGTGATCCCCCGACGTGTTAAAAGCAGGTGGCGAATTCGTTCCACGAGTAACTTCGAAACAGCCATGGAGTACTCGAAGCCTGAATGAAGAGTTGCCAGCGGAACGACACAAGTGGAATCTGCTGCACCGAACTCAAGACCAGCTCTTGTCTACTTAGCTGGCTGGCCCACCGGCTGAAAAACTGTCAACAATGGGCGATGGTCGCTGGTCTTATCACTGTCTGGAAAATCTCCGGGCCGCACAACGACATTGGAGACACCATTCCAGTTTTTTGCATCGTTGGCAACAAAGACAAAATCCAGTATCGAATCTGGATAACGATCAACTCGTCGATCCTTGATCTGGCGATCATCGGACCAGTTGGAGTCAACCAGCGGATTAGGCTTTAGCCAGGTCCAGACATCCCCTTCCATCATCGCCTGAAATCCAGGATTACCCTGTTGAGTCTTGAAGTCAAAGTCAAAATTGAAATCTCCGGCCGCAATAATAGGCTCACGAGAATCCATCGCCCATTGACGCAACATACGAGCCTGCTCAGTCCGCAGATCTGCTTCTCCTCTTGCCAGATGATTTGCGATCACCCAGAACGTCGCACCGTTCGACTTGAAAGCCAGCTTTACCGCAAGTGGCGAACGAGCACGCAACGCTCCGGGTTCTGAAGCGTCCGCAGGATTTGTGAAGTTTCCTTTTAAACCGCCGTGGCGATGGATTTCCAAAGCATCCCGAAGTTCAAACTTCGTCGAATCCACAAGCAACATCA
>CANHVD010000640.1 GCA_947463775.1 Planctomycetaceae bacterium
GAAGGAAAACTGTTTCGTCCGATGGCTTTGACCGTGTTGTTTGCTCTGGGAGGATCGCTGATTCTCTCCATGACCTTCATGCCGGCGATTGCCTCTTTGGTTCTCCCAAAGAACATGAAAGACAAAGAAGTCTTTCTGATTCGCTGGATCAAGTGGTTCTACACGCCCGTTGTGACTCGGGCTATTGCATCGCCTCGAATTACGACCATCATCGCTCTCGTTGTCTTTGGGATCAGCATACCGGTTGGAATGAATCTGGGCCGCGAATTCATGCCTCGACTGGAGGAAGGTGACCTGCTGATCGAAGCCGTGCGACTTCCGAGTGCGACTCTGGAAGGTGCGATTGGAATGTCGCAGCAGATTGAAACGGAGCTGATGAAGTTTGATAAGGAAGTGAAAACTGTCTTCTGCAAAACCGGGCGGCCGGAAATTGCCAACGATGTGATGGGCGTGCATCAGACAGACGTCTGGGTCATGCTGAAGGATCATCATGAATGGCGGCCCGGGATCACTCGCGAAAAGCTGATCGAGGAAATGTCGGAGGTGTTGAACAGCCGAGTGCCAGGTGTGACCTTCGGGTTTACTCAGCCAATTGAAATGCGAGTTGATGAGCTGGTTGCTGGCGTTAAGGCTGATGTTGCGGTCTTACTCTATGGAGACGATCTGCCAACGCTGGCTCGGCTTTCGAAGGAGATCGAACATACTCTGAAGAATATTCCTGGAGCCGTGGATGTGAAGGCCGATTATCAGGCCAATCTGACAACCATCACCATTGTTCCTGATCGTCAGGCCATGGCGCGTTATGGCATTGAAGCTCAGCAGGTCATGGATGTTGTCGAAGCGATGGGTGGGCGTCAGGTTGGAATCATCTTTGAGGGCCGTGCGCGGTTTCCGATTCAGGTTCGCCTGCCTGATCAATGGCGATCTGAGATTGAACGGTTGAAGCAGTTGCCTGTTGCGGAAGCTGGTGGCAAGCCCGTTCCGCTTGATGAGCTGGCAGACATTCGTATTGAGGAAACTCCACCGTCGGTCGAGCATGAATCCAACCGTCGTCGTACATTCGTATCAGCCAACGTTCGCGGGCGAGACGTGGCGGGCTTCGTCGAGGATGCGCAAAAGGCTGTAGGCAAGGCTGTTCCGATGCCCACTGGCTATGAGATTCGTTGGGGGGGCGATTTTGAGAACTTGCAGTCGGCCAGCAAGCGTTTGATTCTGATCACGCCTGTTGTACTGCTCATGATTTTCCTTTTGTTGTACACGTCGTTTAAGTCGACGCGTCTGGCTCTCTTGATCTTTATGGCAGTGCCGATGGCCGCGAGCGGTGGCATCTTTGCCCTCCAGCTGCGTGATATGCCGTTCAGCATTTCGGCGGGTGTGGGATTCATTGCTCTGTTTGGTGTTGCGGTGTTGAATGGTCTGGTCTGGGTGAGTGCAGCGGAAATCCTCAGGAAGTCCGGGATGCCACTGCCGGAAGCGACTCGAGAGACAGCGTTGTCGCGTCTTCGCCCGGTGCTGATGACGGCTTTGGTGGCCAGCCTGGGGTTCCTGCCGATGGCTCTGTCGTCCAGTGACGGTGCGGAAATGCAGCGTCCTCTGGCGAGCGTGGTGATTGGTGGTTTGATCACGTCAACGTTGCTGACATCGCTTGTGGTTCCGGCGATCTACCCTTGGTTTGCAACGGGATTGTCGATGGAAAGTGACGACTGAGTCGTTTCCGGGCGGGCTTTCGCTCTACAATCGGGAGTCATGAGCTGAAACTGTGAGACAAAAATCAGCCAACACCGTCTCAATGAGTTCTGGTGTTGATGCTGATTGTTGTCCTGATGTTCAGGTGCGGACAATGACTCTGATTACCCCGGAAGCTGGCAGTTAGCCAGCGCGACATGGTTTTGATTTCCTATGCTGACCAATCCTCAACTTTCATGGACTGCCCTGGCGGCCTTCAGTCGTTCGATGTCGCGGATGATGGAGGCCGGCGTTGAGGTGCGGAAGTCTCTGCAGACTTCTTCTCGGCAATCCGCCGATCGTCGCATGGCAGGAGCGATCGAGAACGTTGTTGTGAGCGTCGCCAGTGGCCGAACATTGGCCGAAGCATTCGAACGAGAGGGCGAACTATTCCCGCCGTTGTTTCGAGATCTTGTCAACGTCGGTGAGCAGACAGGTTCTGTTCCTGAAGTCTTCAATGCTCTGGCGAAATACTACGACTCTCGAATCAAGCAGATCAAAGATTTTCGTGCGGCCATTGCGTGGCCAGTGATACAGTTGGTAGCAGCAATCGGCATTATTGGATTGTTGGTGTTCATTCTGGGGATCCTGCCAACTGCCGATAATGGCAAGCCGTTTGATGTGCTGGGCCTTGGCTTGTATGGAGCCACTGGCGCCGGGGTTTGGTTTCTCGGTTGGTTTGGTGCGGCCGTTGCAGGATTCGTTGTCTGGAAAATGGCCAATCGCAGCACCGCGTGGCAGGTTGCGTTGCATCCTGTTTTGCTTGGCCTGCCGGTAATTGGTCCTTGCATGCGTTCGTTTGCGATTTCTCGTTTCTCCTGGTGCTTCGCGCTGACACAGCAGGCAGGGATGTCAATTAAGCCATCGCTCGAATGCAGCCTGAAAGCCACCAGCAACGGCGCGTTTCAGATGGCTCAGCCACTGATCTGGCAGGAACTGGCCGACGGAGAAACATTGGCCGATGCGTTAACGGCCTCGAAGTTGTTTCCGAATGAATATCTGCAGTTTGTGGCGACCGCAGAGGAAACCGGTACTGTGCCCGAACAACTGGATCGCATGAGTCATCTATTCGAAGACGACGCTCATCGGGCGATGCATCGCATGACGGCGATCTTCAGCGGTGTCATATGGGCTGGTGTCGCCGGGATTGTGATCTTCTTTATCTTCCGAATCGCGATGATGTACGTCGGCCTATTGAATGATGCTGTGAAGCAGGCGTTGTGAGGGGCAGTTGCCAGTATGCCAAAGACTCACACGCCACCGGGCCTGCCCCGGTGGTTCAACGGCCTTTTGCACCACTCTCCCTGCCCGATCGAGTTACGAGCTGAAGCCTGCAAGTTGCGATTGCTGCAGAAGAAAGAGCGGTGAATTAAGAGGCCAACTGGTGCAGAGGCCGTTAGACCACCGGGGCAGGCCCGGTGGCGGATTGATTGTTATTCGATGCTGCAAAGGCTCGCTCAAAACGCTGCCAGAGTTCTTCGACGGGTTCGATACCGATGCTGATTCTGAGCAGCCAGCGGCTGACACCGCACTCCTCAACAAAGTCCAGCTCTGTGTAGTGCGCCAGGATTGTGTAGGGACAGCACAGAGTAAAATTTGTCCCCAGGTTCGGCCCCTTGCAGACTTCCAGACGGTCGAACACAACTGGTGTTGTCGTTGCAGGGTTCTTCAAGACTACAGACAGCAATCCGCCAAACCCGACCGATGGAGTTGATTCATCAGGGAACGCGGCAACATTCGCGTTCAGACTCGGGTGGTAGACTCGATCAACCAACGGATGCTGGCTCAGTCGTTTTGCCAGAATCTCTGCGTTATGGTTGATCACGGAAACGCGTTCCCGAACATCGCGAGAATTCTTTTCCAGGATTTCGGCGTCGGCATCAATCAGCATTTCCTCAAAGTCATCTCGCAGTGTGTCGCGAAGTTTGACAGCATGTTTTGAAGCGGAGTTCAGCATGACAGAACCGGCCAGCACATCACCGTAGCCGCTGAAGTACTTGGTCAGGCTTGTCACCACAACATCAGCATAAGGCAGCACGTTCTGATTGATGCAGGCGGCTAAAGTGTCATCGATGACGAGCACGAAGCCATATTCATCAGCGAGACTTCGCAAAGTCACGAGGTCCGGAGTTGTGAGCAGCGGATTTGTGGGTGACTCACAGAATACGGCACTGACTTTTTCGGTCTTTAAAAGAGTCCGCAACGCTTCGATGTCCGAGCTATTTCCGATCGGATAGAAGTGATAAGCCGCTGGCTCGAATCGCTGCTGAATCTTGA
>CANHVD010000641.1 GCA_947463775.1 Planctomycetaceae bacterium
ACCATTGTGTGCGGAGTGAGTCTTCTTTTCTGCTACGGTCTGCTCGGGAGCTCTTCCCTGGCCCAGGGATCCGACGGCGAACAGGTGGTTGGACGATGGTCAAACGCTGATCCCGAGTTGACGTTGAACAACAGGCATATTCTGGGGGCTGCTGCTGCGTTGCCGAACGGTCTAGCAATCGTAGCGGGTGGACTGGATGCGGGACCACTCCTGTTTCCAGCCACTGCGACAGCAGAGATTTATGATCCCGTCGCGCGAAAATGGTCGCCCATCAAGCCAATGTCGATCGGGCGATGGTCGCTGGACAGTGTGGTGCTTGCGAACGGAAAGATTCTGTTTGCCGGTGGAGCCAGTGCATTTAAGGCTTCTGCGGTGCTGGATTCGGCTGAGCTGTTCAATCCGCAGACGATGCAATTTGAGCCTGTCCTGAATACGCTGTCAGCGGCTCGACATAGTTTCGGAATATCAACTCTGAGTGATGGTCGAGTCCTTCTGACAGGCGGTTCGGCGGAAGGAAATTCCCTCAATGGCGCCGGCCTGAAGAACGTCGATATTTATGATCCGGAGACCAACCGATTCGTCCCAGCATCGCCGACCATGTTCGGGCGATCTCTGCACGCTCAGGTTACGCTGCGAGATGGTCGAGTCATTGTGATCGGCGGCGCTCAGAACAACGCTGAAATCTATTCACCAACGACAAATCAATGGACGACCTTCACAGGTTTGCTGCCGACGACACTGAAAGATATGAAGGCATTCGAAACTTTTGATGGTCGCATCTTTATCGCGGGTGGTCAGGATACCGCCACCGGGCTGACTACGGATCAGACATGGTTCCTGGATGTGAACAGCGGCCAGTTCACTCCCGGGCCCAGTATGCAGGGATTTCACTATTCAGCCACAGGGCCCCAGAAAGGCTGTAGTGACTATTCCGCCTTTGATCTGTACCCGGAGCGGCATCCGCTGCGAGGTCGCTTCTTCCTTTACGCCGGCGGGGAACACGATCCGCCGGCTGGTCCCGACATCGAGTTGCATTCTTCTTGTGTTTTCGATGTGGCTCGAAATGAGTTCTTTGACATGGGACCGATGCCATTTGTTCATGATGATCACACTGAGGCAATATTGAGTATCAACGCAGAGGGGCATCCGATGGTGCTGCTGCTGGGAGGCAATCAGTGTCAGGGAACAAGTGTGTTTGAGTTCTTGTTTCCTTCAAAAACTGATGGCGAACAATCGAAGTGAACAATCGCCACGGGTCTGATTGCGCGTGATCCGCATGATCACAGTGCAAACTTGGGGTGTTGATTCCGCGTGATGATGCGGTAACTTGCTCCGGTGAGACCGAATGTCGTCGCGTTATGCATCGTTGCAATCTGCATCAGTCGCAACGCCGGCGTGTCGATCCGGGGCTTTGAAGCAGGCGGCTGTTTGCTACGTCGGTCGTGACCAACGATGCGTCTTAAGATGCGAAATCTGCTCAAGACGGGATCTTCGTGTCTCCCGCGTACGCCCAGGGAAACGTTGGAAATCGCTGCCTTTTCGAGCTGAAGTGGTCGGTCTTTATCGACTTTCGGCTGTCGACTAGAATTCGCCCGGAAATGGAGCCGGAGAAAACTCCTCGCAGTTGGGCAGGACGCCTGTAGATGATCTCTTTTGCAATCAAAACGCTGCTGTCGAATCGCAGCAAGCTCTTTACGGGGGTTGCTGGCGTCATTTTTTCGCTGGTGCTGGTCAACATTCAGGGCGGCCTCTATTTGGGTTTGATGAAGAAAGCCAGCCTCCTCGTAGACCACAATGAGGCAGATCTTTGGGTGACGCATAAGTTGGTTGAGAACGTCGACCTTGCGCGTGAGATTCCTGAATCGTGGCAACAAAGGATTCGAGGATTGCCCACGGTCCAGAAGGCGGTTCCTTACATTGTTGGTAAAGGCACTGCGTCGTTGAACTCCGGGCACATGGAAGACGTCTGGGTCATCGGTTCGGAACCGGACTCCATGCTTGGAAGTGCCTGGGGGTTCGTGGCAGGTTCGCGAGCAGACCTTCGGCGGCCGTATGGCGTTAGCTTTGATGAAGTTGACAGTGAAAAGTTGGGCCATCCACAGATAGGTGAATGGTTGGAAGTGAATGGCCAACGAACGAGAGTCGTTGCTCGAACCAATGGCATCACGGGCTTCATCACGATGCCCTATCTTTTCACGACATATAACACCGCACGCAATCTGGTGCATATGCCATCGGGACTTACTTCATTCATCCTCGTGAAAATCAGGCCCGGGAAGGACCGCATCGCGCTTCAGCAATTGATCCAGAAACGAATTCCGGACGCATGTGTCTATCTGCCGGAGGAGTTTGCCTCGATTTCACAGAAATACTGGATGAAACGGACCGGCATTGGCATTAGTTTCGGTGCAGCGACTTTGCTGGGATTACTGGTCGGCCTGACGGTGGTCGGTCAGAGTCTTTATGCGATGGCTATTGACCATCTGAAAGATTACGCCACTCTAAAGGCCATTGGTGCTCGGGACTCGGACGTATGTAGCGTGATCCTCACTCAGACGATCTGGATTGCAACTGTTGGGACATTTCTGGGAATGTTGGTGGTCTACCTGATCGCGAATTTCTGGAACTCTCCGCTGGCACCCGTCTATATTCGTCCCATGCTTTCTGCGGCTTCGGTTGTCGTGATGTTTGTTATCTGCATCGTTGCTGCTTTTGTTCCCTACCTTCGAATACGAAAAATCGACCCTGCGACGGTGTTGATCGGATAGTCGCTCTGCCATGGAAGTACCTGTCATTGAAACCCGAGGGCTCATCAAGAGTTACCGGTCCGGAGAACATGCCGTGCCTGTACTTCGCGATGTCAGCATGTCGGTCCATCGCGGTGAATGCTTGTTTCTCGTCGGGCCCTCGGGGAGCGGGAAGACGACTCTGCTATCGATTCTGGGATGTGTCCTGTCGGCGGATTCCGGAGAAATCAGGATTCTTGGCCACGATGTGAAGTACCTGAAGCCGGATGAACAAGCCGAATTTCGACGAGAGAAGATAGGGTTTGTCTTTCAGCGATTGAATTTGTTCGACGCATTGACGGCCCTCGAAAATGTTTGCATTCCGCTGCAACTTTTGCGATGGAAAAAGGCTGCCGCTGTCGCGCGAGGCAAACATCTGCTGGATTTGCTGGGGCTTGGTGGATTGACCGATCGGAATGTCACACAGTTAAGTATGGGACAGCGACAACGCGTCGCGGTTGCACGTGCTTTGGCGGCAGATCCGGAATTGATTCTGGCTGATGAACCGACTGCTTCGCTGGATGAGAGTTCCGGACTGCAGGCGATCGCCACGCTGAAGGATCTTTGCCGAAGTCTGGGGAAGACCGTCGTTGTCGTTACTCATGATTCCCGAATCTTCTCCTTTGCTGACAGAGTGCTGACTCTGAATAACGGGCAAATGAAACCCTCTGCGCACACGGACAGCCTGAACGCAGTCTGGATGGACACGAATACGCCCGAGCCCGGAAGGAAGGCTGCATAATGACACGGCAACGACAACATCCTGTCAGTCGACTGCTGCTGGGCTGCACTCTTCTGAGTGTCGCCGCGACGCTTTATGTGACTCGTTGGGGCTTCTCACTTCCCGATACGGCACCCGCAGAACACGCTGCGATTCATTCTTCGTCGGGTGCGGTTGAGCAAAAACTAATTTTTGCTGCCGGAATTGTGGAGGGTCTGACTGAACCGTTGGAGGTCAGGTTTGAGGTGTCTGGTTGCATTCAGGAAGTTCTCGTTCAGGAAGGGCAACTAGTCCGGAAAGATGACGTACTGGCAAAGTTGGCCCCTGAACTTTACGAACTTGCTGTCGGAAAAGCAGAATCCGATTTTCAAACGGCGGAACTGCTGTCTCAGACGCTTGCCACGCCCGGAACGGCTCGTTCAGCTCTGACCAACTCCTCCGGCAATTTCAAGAATGCAACACGGACAGTCTCAGACGCTGTTGAAGTGAACTCC
>CANHVD010000642.1 GCA_947463775.1 Planctomycetaceae bacterium
CGATCACGGCTAATCAGTCGCCGGCGATTCCCGGTGCATTGCCTCAAACAGAAATCTTTGCCGTTCCAGCGCCTCCAACATCTCCCGTGCGTCATCGTCGCCCTGCTCGTCGACGGCCAAGCCGCGCGTTGGTGGTCGGCATGCCGGTCCTTGGTTTCCTGATCCTGTTGGCGGTGATCTTTTTCAGTGTGACTGGCAGTCTTCCGGAACTCAGTGGCGAACTGGTGGCTCGAAGACTTGAAGAAAAGAATCTGCCGGGAGTCACAATTCCGTGGGCCGATACGGGACTCCCTCCTGAAGATGAAGCGACTCTTCGCGATTTCCTCGCGATGACTCCAGAGACACTGCAGAGTGAGATTATGACGTGTCGTCTGATCGGCACGGCAGACGGTATTGAAGTAAGACTGACAGCCGGTACGGGGAATGAATGGTTCGCCGTGGACACATCAGCCAATAAAGCTCTTGCACTCTGGCTAAAGAAGGAGCGAGCCACGATCAACACAAAGCGGATCGCGTTACTCCATGAGAATCTGGCAGACTACTGTCGTGACAAACTGGCTCAGATCGGTGGCGAAAAACTGCAGATCGATGGGTTAAAAGTTCGCGACAATGTCGGCATCAATGCCTCAGGCAATGCTTTGAGCTTTGTTGTGATGGCTGAAGCGGCGAATCGTCAAATCCCGTGCTCGTACGAAGACGACAAGGGCACGTTGTATTTCTGTCTGCCGCGCGAGACACAGTCGTTTCCAATTCGTGGACGGACACTCTCAGACAAATCGAAGCCATTCGCCGGTGAATTCACCGGCGTCGTTTCGGGAATCAGTCATCCTCCCGTGGGAACTCCGGAAGCTGACAGCAGCAAGAAACAGAAAGACTCTGACTCGACAGAAATGGCCCCCGATGGCGAAATGTCTTCGGAGTCGTCCGAGGAGAAGATGTCGACTGAAGAGCCGTCAGATTCGAAGATGGAATCTGGCGAAGGTGAAATGGACGAACCAGGAATGGGTACGCGACAGAAAAAGGCGATGATGGATGGCGAGGAAATGGGCGACTCAGAAATGAGTGACGAAAAGATGGGTTCATCGGAAATGGATTCCATGACAATGGAGAGTCCGGGAATGATGGCTCCGGGAATGGAGAAATCGAAAAAGAAACCGGGGCCAAAGTTTGATGAATAGTCCTCGCCGCGAATGGCAGGGCAGGGCATTCGAAGTTCTACGAAACCTCAACAGATGCGCAGGGAAACGTCCAGACAATTGAAATCACCCGACTTTCCTCATTTTTGTCCCTGAGACGCCGCCCGACAAAGTGTGTCGCTTTTCAAAAAAAACGTGCGGACATTTGGGATTCGGTTTCTGACCTGTACAATCGGGGCTACTCCTGACCGGATGTCGGTGCGTGCCGATGTCCGGTTTCTTTTTGAAACCACCTGTTTTCTTTGCGAGCGTTCTTGTGCCGGCAACATCTGTGATTGGTTTGCAGTGGGGTGACGAAGCCAAAGGAAAAATCGTCGATATCCTGACGGAACGTCATGACATCGTTGTCCGCTATCAAGGCGGCAACAACGCCGGGCACACAGTGAAGTTTGACGGGCGAACCTACAAACTCAGTCTGCTCCCGACCGGCATCCTGCAAAGCCATGTGAAGTCGGTGATTGCCCCGGGCGTCGTCGTCAATCCGCTGGCTTTGCTGAAAGAACTGGATGGACTCATAGCCGGTAGCCATGATTGTTCGTCGCGTCTGATGGTCAGCGACCGAGCCCACGTGATCTGTCCATGGCATCTCCTGGAAGAAGCGGCTCTGGAAAAATCTCGCGGCAGCTCCGCCATTGGAACCACAATGCGCGGAATCGGCACCTGCTACCGCGATAAGGTCGGTCGGTCGCACGCGGTGCGCGTAGGCGATCTGATTTGCCGCGATACTTTTGCTGCGAAGGTCAAAGAGATTGTGCCGTTCAAGCAGAAAATCCTGAACGCACTCGATCCTGACGGACCGCAGATGAATTGTGACGAGATCATCGCCGAGTACTCCACGGCGGCTGATCGAGTTCGCCCGATGGTGGCTGACACGACGACCTATCTGCTCGATGCACTTGATGCGGGCAAATGGCTGCTGTTCGAAGGTGCTCAGGGAAGTCTTCTGGACGTCGATCACGGAACGTTCCCATACGTCACGTCATCCAACAGTTCCGGTTGTGGAATTCACAATGGAAGTGGTGTTCCCGAACGAGCCATCGTGAAGATGATTGGTGTCGCAAAGGCCTACACAACGCGAGTTGGCGGCGGACCATTTCCTTCAGAACTCGACAACGAGATCGGTCAAAGAATTCGGATCGCAGGAAACGAGTTTGGAACAGTGACCGGACGTCCTCGTCGCTGCGGCTGGTTCGATGCCGTCGCCACTCGTTACAGCGCCAGGATCAGCGGTGTTGATTCCATTACGATTGCACTGCTGGATGTGCTGAGCGGTTTCGATGAACTGTTTGTATGCGAAGCTTATGACATTCGCGGTCAGGTAACCCGCACACTGCCAAGCCGCTGCGAAGATCTGGCGGCCGCCAAGCCAGTTTTACGACGAGTTCCCGGCTGGCAGGAAGACATCACCGGGATCACTGAATTCTCAAAGCTGCCCGAGTCTGCTCAGCAGTATTGCCGAGCCATCGAAGAGATCGTTCAGAAGCCGATCGAGTTCGTTTCTGTAGGGCCGGATCGGTCCCAGACAATTCGTATGTCGTAGTACAGGGATTCGGAATACAGAATCCGTCGTTGATTGTTGCCAAACCTTGGTTCGATCGAAGCAGCGTCCGTCGGGGCGAGATCGAAAACACTCGGCTTGCCTTTTGCCAGCGGTAAACGGACTTGGTAACTACAGACAGAAAAACCAAATGCAACGACGGCTCTCTTGCTGGTGGACCGAGGGGTTGGGAACTGCATAGTTCCCGACCTGAGGACAGGTCGGGCCACGCGGGCGGATCTGTCTCAGATCAGCCGCTACCCCATCCGGCTACGGCATCTACGGTCGTTGCTCCGCTCAGTCCCTCCGTGCCTGCATCAAATGGCTACGCTCACCTGGTTCCTGCCGCCGCCGGCCACTTGATTCCAGACGGTAAACTCAGGGCCAAGCGAAAGCCGAAGCTCGCGTTGGGGGCCGTCGGCTCGCTCGTGCCGCGGCTCGACAGCCGGCAACCCGCCGCGACGCGGCTCCAACCGCCGCCGCGAAGTACGCGGTTCAAACCCTTGGACGCGCCTTGAGGATCCACCAGCAAACTACTGCCATCAATGGTAGCATCCCAATCGTGTGTCCACTCAAATAGATTTCCATGGGCGTCAAAAAAGCCGCCGATCGATGGAGGCTTCACGGCCGTCACATGCGGGCGTTTCTCAGAATTGTCGACGAACCATCCATAGTCCCCAAGCAAGCTCACGTCGCTGCCAAACCCATACGCCGTGCGTTGACCGCTTCGTGCGGCCAGTTCCCACTCCGAATCCGTCGGCATCCGAAAACCACCGTGGTCCAGCAGCAACTCGCCGTAGACAGGATTCCCGTTGCCATCCTTTTCCAGCGACTCCGTGTCCGGGTAGCACTGCCACGACTCATCATCACCGTGCCATTCAACAGTCAACCGGTGGCAAAACTCCACCCATTCATACCAGTTCCGACCAAACACGGCATCGTCGTCGGACAGATCCCACCCCCACTTCGATTGCATTTCGCTTCGCCATTGTCCTGCATCAATCAGATCATAGAGTCCCCATGTGAGTTCTCTGTCGCACAACGCGACGGGACGGCTGATCCGGACGATGCGAGGAACTTCATTGTTCTGACGGCCCAATTCCCCGCCTGCGAACTCGGGTGAACCAAGGCGATATTCACCCGCAGGAAACACGATGAACGTCAGGGAGTGCGAATGCTTCTTTGTTGTCAATCCCTGATGATCGCCAGGTCCGGACGATTCCTTAGCCAACTCCAATCGCAATCGAAACCATTCTCGTTCCCCCGCA
>CANHVD010000643.1 GCA_947463775.1 Planctomycetaceae bacterium
GCCTGTAGGTCCTGTGAGCCCCAGCGTTCTCGATTGGTCAATTCATCCAGAGCATCACGCACAATCGTGAGTTCATGTCCGGCCTCCAGAATCCGATAAGCCGGTGCAACCTCCAAAAGCTGTGTTGCCAACGCCGATTCCTGAGGCAACACCTGACGATGCTGATTCGATAGAGAAGTGACGGCTCGATGAGTCAATCCGGCATCCGCCACATACTGTGCATCGCCATCCTTGCGGCCCTGAGTCAGCTCTTTGCGAATTCGAAGCTGGTCCAGACTTCGCCGATGCTTCAGATCAATCTCCGCCACAAATCGCTCGGCCTGATCAAGAATTTTCTGACCAGCAGCAGAATCCTGCGACACGGCCGCCTGAGCCGTCAGTTGATTCTCCTGTTGAATGGCGCGTGCCAACTGGTCGATGGGAAGATAAAGATTACCTGCGCGGTTATCGAGATCTCGCCAGGCGTTCACGATTCGATTGGACAGATTTCCATCGACCACATCAAACCGCTGGCGATCCAGCAACTGACGATGCAGCTCTTTTGAAACCGTCTTCAACTGCTCCAGCTTCTCCGCCGACTCCATCGATTCCTGCAATCGATCTCGATTCGTTTCCGACCAACGGATCATCTCATTCAACTGGCCTTCGAGATACTTTGGCAATCGTTTCCGCTGATCTCGAACAAGCTGCTCGATTCCCTTCAGCTGATTCAGGACCAGCGTTTCCTGACGCTGCAATCGCTCCCACGTCTGAGTTGGGCTGTCGACGACTAGTTTCTGCTGACGCAGCAAGGCATCCATATCTGCAGCGACGGCAGTAACAAAATTATGTGTCGCCAGAACCTGATAGTGTTCATGGATCATTTTGGCATCGTCGGCTGTCCGCTCAAATGTCTGCTTGATGACATCCAGATCGCCATTCCTGCGATTCACATCTTCGGTATGCTGCCGAGCCTTCAAAGCAAACGCCGGGATGTTTGAGTACTCGCGTTGTATCCTCGCGACGACTCGCCCGATCAAATCCAGATCGTAAGCATCAGCTCCAGCCGCCATGTCTTTTTCAACCGCAAGGATGTTGACCAGAATCTTTTCCGCCTGCTCGCGTTGCTTGCTGGCCAGATCTGTCAGCACATTACGATCCTGCGAGGCCTGCTCTTCTGTCTGCTCCGGCTTTCGCAGCCGCTCAATGACTTCCAGAGCAGTCACCTTCTGCTCCTGAAACAATTCCGAAAACTTTGCCAGCTCATCGACGAGTTCGATTTTGCGTTCCATCATCGTGTGCCGCTCCGGATCGAAGTCCTGAGCCGCCACGATCACTCGTAATGGGATCGATTCACCGATGTTGCCTTTGCGATCGGTGGCCACAAGCTTCGTGAGAACCTGATCTCCGGTCTTCAACTTGTGATTCTGCAGATCCCATTGCCACTCGGCCGTCAGGTTTCGACCTTCTGTTTCCGCGTTCGGCTTGGCATCGAGAGGCAGGGCGATCCATTCAAGCCCGTTGACCGAAACATGCTGCTCCAGCTTGACCAGCGGGAGATCGTCTTCCGCCATTGCCTTCAGGGCCACGATATCATTGGGCGGCAACAGCAGAGTCGTCTCTTTCTGATCCACGAAGCCCGCGCGCGGAATCAGATCCGGTTGCGGTCGGATTTCGTACTTCGGACTGAAAAGATTTTCAAAGCCTGTTTCTTTCGAAACCAGATGCACCTTGTAAATTGCCGCCGCATCGACAGGGACAGTCGCCTTCCACTGCAAACCGTTCTTGCTGTCCGCGACTTGCACCAACGGGATCGTGATCATCTCATCGGATTCCGACGGATCGATCCGTAATTCCGCAGCGGACACCGTTTGATCCAGCTCAAGCTGCATTTCCGCTTTCGTGCCTTCCAGCACCAGCAGATCGCCATGGTTCTCCGTAACTGTCTTGTCGGGCAATAAGGCATAGGCTGGATAGACGAACGTTTTCAGAAACGCAGTGACGCGAGGACGCGGACGGGCTTCAATTCGAAATCGCTCGGTCACTGCATCGCCGGCGAGAATTCGATATTCGACCGATTCTTCCATCACATGGATGTTAGAAGTGAACTCGGCTTCCGTTCTTCCGCGCATCGATTGCCGAACCGCGCCTTGTTTTTCCGTGAAGGTCTCGAGCGTCACTTCATCAAAAGTGCCGCCGGTGACAGAAGCCACAACAGCCACCGTTTCATCTTCGGCCATCATCAGAGAACGCGGTGTTGGTTGCAGAATCTCAACGTTGACTCGAGAAACCCGAGCGATGTTGGCTCCCGGCAGGATCGCACGGGCGGCAAGCTGGCGATAACGATGATTGCTCGACAACAGCAGGACAGCAGCAATCGCTACGACGACTCCCGCAACCGCCATCCATCGCGCAACAAGTTTTAGTGGCAGCAGCGCAGGGACCTGGATTCGTGTCATTTGCTCGGCAACTTTGCCCTGCAGCAAACTTCGAAACACGGGGGAGTCGTGTAGAGAGGATGGATCATCCGTCGCCAGTTCAACGGCCGAAAGCAGATTCTCGCGAAGCTGCGGTTCCGTCATCTCCACCTGCGATGCGATCTCTTCTCTCAGCGGCCGATGCAGAATTCGGCGCAGGCTGGTTGTCCATATCACAACAATCACCGGCAAATAAATCGCCGCGCTCAAAGCCCAGCGCGCGCGATCGCTTAGCAGCCAATACCAGTCGATTGCGGCGACGATCGCGACACAGATCAGAAACGTGGCAACGCCCGCGCAGAGTCCTCGCGCGACGATCAGTCGAAACCGACGGCGTCCGAATTCTTCGAGTTTTCGAGCAACAACGGGATCAAGCGAAACACTCATCGTGAATCTTCCTTTACCTGCATAGTGCCTGCAGCGACCATGCTGTCGGGCACAAAGCCATCACCGTTCAAAGCAACCCGGCTCGTTTTCGTAATCCCCACTCAGCCGTCAACAGGATAACAATCGCTGCAAACCACCAATAGCTTTGCCAGATCTGAGTGTCGGATTCGACCACGCGGCCGCTGCTGAGAGGACTCAACAGTTCCGTCAACCGATACAGTTCCTCTTCGCGAAGGTAATCTCCTCCGGAAGCGGCGGCAATCTGTTTCAGCAGTGTTTCATTGGCCGACGTCTGAGTCATCTCGCCGGATTCCGGTGGTAACACGACAAACCGGCTGCGAGCCTTCAGCGCGGCGTCACTATAGCCGGCAGCTCGAACCGAGACTTCGTACTCGCCCTCTGGCAAAGCCGTGACGCGACCTCGATAAATCCCCGGCACATCGGCATCGGGAGTCAGACTCACCGTCGAAACGATGCGCCCGTCCCTCCACACCAGGGCGTCCGCAGAAACGCCAGTCGCCGGTTTCCCATCAAGTCCCAACAGACGTGCTCGAACATCAACAGTCGCCCCAAAGTCGTAACGCACCGAACCAGTATCCAGGGAAACATATTCGTCGCTGACAGCAAACGGCCGAGGCATCACATACTTGGCCAATTGATTCCACGCGCGCTGATGCCAGAGGTCTGCCGTCTTAAAACGCCATCGCCAGGATTCATCGAACGCAAGATAGACAACGCGGCCAGAACCAAACAATCGCGTGACCATCGCTGGCCTCTGCCGACCATCCACGTTGGCTTCAATCAGCACTTCAGCCCCGGGCAAAGCATTCACAGCCACCAGCGAATGAGGTGGAGGCAGTTCGGTCCAGAAGCGACGATTCTGTTCCGCGTCCGGTGATAGTCGCAACGCACTTTCAGAGGAACCCTTATCCGTCAATTGCAACGATGTTGGCTTGGCAGAAATGGTTTCGTTCAGCCACTCGACGGGAATCAAACTGCCGAGCTTCGTGCTGGCGAGTTGCCGCAATCGACCTCGCTGACCGTCGATAAACACAATGCCGCCGCCACGAGTTTCCACGAACTCACTCAGCCATTGAAAGTCCTGTTCATTAAACAGTTCCGGGGCCACTTCGCCAAAAATCACCAGATCGTAAGCA
>CANHVD010000644.1 GCA_947463775.1 Planctomycetaceae bacterium
CGTTGGTGATGGAGCAGGTTTAGCGAGGGTGTAGTCGCGGTTGATTGTGAGTACCATGATGGATCGCTCAAGTCGGTGAGATTCCGCGATGCAGACGTAACGCTTGTGGTCGATCTCGACGGACACTGGCATCACCAGTGTGCAGGACGAGCCTTTCTGACGTTTCATCATGTCAGGAACCTGGATGCCGTCAGGGCTGTTCTTCAGGCGAATCCAGAAGAAGTGGCGGTGAGCCTCAGTGACGAGATCATCGGGATCGTGAAGCTCGACAAAACCACGTACCTATTTGATCTCCATCGCACAGGTCCGTTGGAGCTGGACTGTCGAGGCATTTCGGAGATCTGACCCGGGGTGCTTATGAAGAGCCGTCGAGCAGACAACGACTTCGCCTGCTCTTCATGAATTCTTTAGGCCGAACCAGATCTTTGCGTCGTGCAGGACCGGGGTCGTTGTTACGGCTTGACTTCTCGTGGTACGCCAATGATTGAAAATGCACAGCTGATGCATTTATGATCCGGAGTCATTGGCGACAAAAGAATTCTCTCTGGTCGGGTGAAGTGTGGAGTCGCTCCCGGTAACACGTGCCAGGTTTAGCTGGCCGCTGGTTCTGTTCCAGAGAGACGGCTTTATGCTACGAAAGATGCTTGCTACTTATAAACCCGGCGCGGATGAGGCCGGTTTTGCGTTCGCACTGGTCTGTTTCCTTTTAAGCATCGCGCCGCCGTTGATTGCGTTGCTGGTTCCGGCATCGTTCGAAGAACTGACCCAAGTCGAGGCGCTTCATCGAATTGGCAGCGTTTGCTCGGCCTGTTTTTCTTTCGGTGTCCTGCTGGTCGGCTATGGATTCAATCGCCTTCCCTCAGTTTTGCTCTGCAACATTGTCGGATCCGTATTACTTGCGATAGCCTGCATCATCGGGGCAACATGCTGCAGTGGCCTTATCGCCTGGATCCAGGGACATGTCTCCCTGAACGAACTTCCCGAGGGAACTCTACTGACCGCCGCACTCTCACCTTTGGGTAGCTTGTTCCTGATGACCGGACATTCTCTCAACCTTCGCTGGGCGCGAAAAAGTCATTCGAAGTCCCGCTCAAGGCGAAGCGTTTGAGCATCGCTGACGGTTGCAGGACATCGCATCACTAGACATTCGTAACAGGCCCTGATCTGTGTTCAACTGAAGTACTGATCCCGCCTGAAGTCGCGTTCTAAACGACACATGCGTGGCAACGGTCCGTTTTGACTTCAGCTGTAGTAAAGGCTGTTTCAAAACCTGATTTGCAGCAATTTTAAAGGCATGAGATTTGAAGTTGACTGAGAGCGAAAGGCGTAGCTCTCATGTTAATCAGCCTGTCCTCATGGCCGAAACGACGTCGGTCGAAAACAACATCGGCTTCGGAGGCTGAGGTGAATACGATCGACACGCTGGTGGATATTCGCGTGACAAAGAAGCGTCCTGCCCGACTGCTGTATGACGAAGCCGCTGACGCGGATTGGCTGCGTGATGCTCTTGCGAGCCGCGGAATTGAACAGGTGACTCCACATCGTAAAGGACGAAGTAAACCTTCGCGTCGGGACGGACGAGCTCTGAGGCGACACCTCAAACGCTGGAAGACCGAACGCACGATCAGCTGGCTTTAATATCAAAGACGACTCCTCGTCGGACATGAAAGACACGCCCACCTCTTCGAAGGATTCCTACATCTGGCTTGCATGATGCGATGCCTGAAGGGGTTTTGAAACTGGCTCCAGACTCGCGCGAAGTCCGATCCGAACGGTGACTGTGAGCCTTCAACGCTGAATAGCTCCCGAATGTGCGCAAACGGCTGCAGCAACGGAGCAGGCATTCAACAGGTTGCTCTGGTGAGATTCCCCGCGGAGAACCCCAATCAGGAATGCTGCGGTAAACGAGTCACCGGCTCCCACGGTATCGCACACCAGAGTTGGAATCCCAGGTTGTTCAACAAGCTCATCGGGAGTCACCAACAGAGCGCCTTCGGCACCTCGCGTCATCACAACAAGATCAAGCTTCTGCTTGTCGATCAGCCGGCGCAGTAATGCGTCCGGTGGCGCATCTGCCGGGATTTCGAATGCGTTACAGACCGCGACCAATTCGTCATCGCTGAGTTTGAGAATACTGGCGAGCTGAATTGATTCGCAGATCATTGCTTTGTCATAGAAGGGTGGGCGCAGGTTGATGTCGACGATTCGCGGTACACCGGCCTCCTGTGCTGCTCTCAAGTACCTGCGGATCGTGTTCCTGGACAATTCAGAGCGTTGACCCAGCGTCCCGAAATACACAGCGTCTGCATCTGTGAGACGCTGTTCCACATCTCGGTTCCACTCGATCCGATCCCAAGCCGATCCTTCATGAATCGTGTAAGAAGCGTTGCCGTCATGATTAAGAACAACGCTCACGGTGCCCGTTCGGGAATTCGGAATGACCTGCATGAGACTTATGTCAACGCCGAATCCACGGAGAATGCTGATTGCATTCTGACCGTAGTCGTCATCGCCAACAGCACTGATGATTGCAACGTCAGCTCCCAGAAGCGCGGCGTGACCTGCAAAGTTCGCCGGTGCTCCTCCAAATCGAGCGGCATCCGGAAACAGATCCCAAAGCACTTCGCCCAGTGAAATGATGCATGGCGTTTTCATTCGTTGATACCCACATCCTGTTTGATCAATAGAGACAAAAGTCAAAATGCCGACCCAGAACAGTGTTTGCTTTCGGCCGAGGCGGTCGGTTGCCCAGGCTTCAACCAGTGCACCCAACACCGTTCCCAATAGCGCCGAACTCATGACAAGCCCGTGCATGACTGGCGATAGCTGCCACAGTTTTCGATCGCCTTTTCTGCCCCGGAAATCACGACGGTGTGAAGTCCGAAGAAAAGGATCTGGCGAGCGACCTGGTCAAGGACCAGAAAACAAGACAAAGATTCAAAATGCTGACTCAGCCGAGCCATTTGTGACACATTGCGATGATAGCGTTCTGTTCGGCAATAGAAATGGAACAGATTGCCAATTATTCGTCACAGATTGCAACATCCATGAAGACGTCGTGACCGCTCACCAGGCTGTTTTGGATCCCCAGACGCTTTATGCCCAGTGGCATCGCCATCCCACCAGGTTTTGTGATGTGGAAGTCCGTTCCTTCCGAGCAAACGAATGGCTGGCATAGACGATGGTCGTCACGATCTCAGCAAGAACAAAAGCTCCACTCCCGGCGTCGGTCCGATACGCCGAGTCAGCTACACCCGACAAGACATGCGGGCTCAACAAATTGTTTTGCCGAGCTTTCGGCATTCGTCTCGGGCTCGCGTTGCTCAAAGAAGGCAGGGCATTCGCCCTTCAGCAAAGTCTTATGCATACCGTCGATGGCTCTGGCTTTGCGTTTTCATTGGCCCATACATACCCAACGCCTCCAGACATTCCCCACGGTCATATTCCGTGCAGACAAAATGCGAGTGATTGGAGTTGTCGAGATGATCTGGATCCACGGCTTCGAAACGCCAGATTTGATCGCCGGGTCGTCGATCCAATGAAGTGCGGATGAAGCCCCATTCACGCCGTGAATTTGGCCACGACAGCATGCGTCTGTAATCCAACGGGCGATGCAAAAGCTTCTCAGAGAGTCTACCATATCCGCTTACCTGCCACTCAACCTCCATCAACGAAGCGGCCGATCGATGTCCCGCATATGTTCCGCCTTCACAATCTTCTTTGCAGCCTTGCTTCTTTCGCCTCTGCCCTCGCTGCATGCGGACGACACGGCTAAGCTGGCTGAGATTTTCGCGACCGCCACCACAAACGGTGGCATGATCACGATTCCGCCGGGAGATTATCACCTTGATGGCTCGAACCCTATAAGCATAACCTCTGATATCACGGTGTCGGCCTACGGCGCGAGGTTTCATTTTCCGAGGACGCTGGGTGATCAGGCACGAGTCGTCTTGTTCGCCGGAGAGAACGTGAGTGACTTCCGTTGGTTCGGCGGAC
>CANHVD010000645.1 GCA_947463775.1 Planctomycetaceae bacterium
ATCGGTGAACGAATTCTTCGACCAAAGCACTCGACTTCAAAGACCTGACCAGCTTTGGCAGTGAACTTGAAAATGTCCACATCGCCAGGCTCCTGAAGAATCCCGTTGAACGACGACGGGAAAGCGGCCACAACCGTAGCATTCTCAAAGCCATTATTTGGCTCCGCTTCCATCGCGTTAGGATTCGGAGAAACTCGCAACACGTGACCAGAAGGAGCAATCCCACTGGCGTCTTCGATGTAAACAGTCGTCTCAGCTCCTTCGACTGGGAATGTTACGTTCTTCGTGATCGGGCCACTGGCATCACCAATGAAGGTTACATCCAAAGCTTCGCCAGCCTTACCACCCGCCGGATAGGCTGCAGTCGGGCGCGGGAAAGTACCAATGTGCAAGCGATAACGACAATTCCCGTCCCCACCGTAACCACTGTCACGCATCTCCACGATGTACTTGCCGTCTTCCGGGGCAATGATCGAGGTAGCCGCGTCTTGCTTAACCAGCGGTGAATCGTCAACTGCCGACAATTCGAAACGTTTATCGTTCAGGATCGCAATGTACGGGTCAAATAAAGTCTGACCAAACCGCATTCCTTCGACTTCGACCGAAATCCGCTGGCCCTTTGTCGCATTGACGACGTAATAATCAACGTCTTCATTGTCGACCGTACCAGAAACCGTCACATTCAGCTCGACAGCCTGCGGGACAGCAAAGTCGGTGTTCGGCTCTTTCTCGTCAACCCCCGCCAATGCGCCGACGAAAAATGTGCGATAGTCGGAGATTCCGGATTTGGTTCTTACCTGAGCTGTGTGCTCGCCAATGGCACAGTCCGGAGCAATCTTCACTTTGACATCGATGTTATTCGCATCGGCGGCCTTGATCTCCAGAACCTCGAAACCAGGCTCATAGAACAGAATTTGTTCGGCATCCTGGAGGCGTGCTCCTGAGAAGCGGAACACCTGCTCGGTTCCTCTTTGGCCACCACGAGGAAGGATAATTGAGAGATTCGGATCAGCCGCTGAAGCCTCAAGAGGGCTCAACACGACGGCTGCTGCTGACAGCAAAAGAGCCAACGACAAACGCATGGCAACGTCACTTCCGTTGAATTTAGGATTCGGATTCCTTCCCTTAGCCAGTGCCGTTTCAAATCCGTGATCGGGCAATTCGCTTAAGACCCACTGCAATACAGCAGGAATCGTCCATCGTCCTGAAAGTCGCTGACTCAGCCAGCAGACCTTTAATTCATCGTGCAAAAAGCCTGCACAAAACAAAATCATTCTCACGATACAAAACAACGCTGCTGACCGACGATTATGCCAGCCCACAGCGTTGTTTGAATCGCAAATAGATTATGCCAAAAGTTCCTGACGAACTTTACCACCGTCAACAATCTCAATTGGACGATCACCAGGAGCCATCAGCTCCTTGTCGGCATTGATTCCGAGGCAGCTGTAGATCGTCGTTGCCCAGTCTTCAACGTTGAGCGGATTGTCTTCAGGTTCGCTGGCTGTTGAATTCGAAGTTCCGTACACGAAACCCCGCTTAACGCCGCCACCTGCCATAACAACGCTGAACACTTTCGGCCAGTGGTCTCGACCGGCGGTTCCGTTGATCTTTGGTGTACGACCAAACTCGCTGGCGATACACACCATCGTGTCGTTCAACCGACCGCGTTCTTCCAGGTCTGTAATCAGTCGACCGAAGGCCTGATCGAACTGAGGAACCTGGCCATTCATACCAGCAGCAATGTTGTCGTGCATGTCCCAGCCACCGTAGGTGAGGGTCACGAACCGAGCACCGGACTCAACCAGTCGGCGAGCCATCAACATACGTGCACCGGCTGTGTTACGGCCGTACTCATCGCGAAGCTTGTCCGGTTCTTTGCTCAAGTCGAACGCTTCTCGAGCCTGCTGTGAACTAATCAGACCGTAAGCACGCTGATAGAAGGTATCAACAGCATCCAGCGAGTCAGCCTTTTCCTTCGTTACGAAGTAATCATTGACTGCATCCAGGGCCTTACGACGACGGCTGAATCGCTCGTCCGTCACACCACCCGGCAACTGCAGGTCGCGAACAGAGAAGCCACCATCAGCAGGATCGGAACCCAAGCTGAACGGAGCGAAAGAAGAACTCAGATAACCAGTTCCGGCGAATTCGTTTGGCTGGCCAGGAATGCAAATGTACTGAGGAATGTTGTTGCGAGGCTCAAACTCATGGCCAACCACGCTACCCATGCTTGGATAAGACAAGGCTGGGCTTGGGCGGTAACCCGTGAACATGTTGTGGGTGCCGCGCTCATGAGCTGCTTCACCGTGAGTCATGCTGCGAGCAATCGTAATCTTGTCCATGACCTTGGCAGTCTGAACCCATCGCTCGTTAACGAATACACCCGGAACGCTCGTTTCAATTGAGCTCATCGGGCCACGATATTCAATTGGAGCATAAGGCTTCGGGTCGAAGCTTTCCTGGTGAGCCATACCGCCCGGCAGGAAGATAAAGATCACAGACTTTGCCGTGCCTTCCTTGCTCTCGTAGTTCTTGATGTCAGCCTGAGACTGTCGGAGCTGGAAGTACTGCGCCAGCGTAAGACCGATACCACCGCAAAAACCAACGTGCAGAAAGCTTCTTCGGGAACGTCCAGTAATCATCCAGGTCTCTCCAGGGAAAAAACGCCGTCCAGCAATCCTTTGATGGCTGGCTGACAGAAATCGTAAACTGTCTATCGGCAGAAATGGCGGGACTTTTCGCCGAGGTGGGTTAGTTGGCGGGAGGCTCGGTCAAAAAGTGTGTCCAAACCCGTCCATGTGTTATGGCCAAAAAGGCCAATTGTCAAGAATCAACACAAGTTTTTGTCGTCTTCCTCCCTAATAGAAGCCAGACGCTGTATGTCTCTTCATCATTTCAGCCAAATCTTAACCAACGAACAGGCAGCCAAGGTTTTGGGCAAGATTTATCCTCAACACGAACGTCATCACCGCGGAACACCGTTCGCCACATTCTTCAAATTTCTCAAAATCCTCACAAAACAAAAAATTGATCCCCCGCGGACACCCATGCAAAAAGCCTATTTCTTCTCAGTTGCTTCGGCGTCCGGAACCTCATACGGCTGCTTTGAATTCATTCGTTTCGGTGGGTCGAGGTAATGATATCCAGTATTCGGGTTTGTTCGATCAAAGGCAAATGCATCTCGGTTCCTAAGGAAGTGCTTCAGGTAAGAAACAGGGATCGCAAACCCTAGACCTTCCCCAAACGTCAGCTTCATATTGATGACGCCAACGACTTGCCCCTTTTCATTGAACAAAGGGCCACCGCTGTTCCCGGGGTTAATCTGAGCTGTTGTCTGGATGTACACGATTCCATCCATATTTCGATTCCGAGAAGCCACAATACCCTCGGAAACCGACCGCTCCAGCCCCAGGGGACTTCCAATCGCAAACACCGTATCGCCTTCTCGATGACTGTCGTCATCTGCGATATAGACCGGCTGAAACTTCAAATCCTTCTGGGCCGGGATCTCCAGCAACGCGAGATCAAAATAGGGGTTCAGTGCCAGAATCTTGACGTCCCGGATCGCTCGACGCTCAAAATCACCATTCTGCCCCTGATGAAAGATGGTCACCGCCACACGAGTCTGGCCCTCGACCACATGGTAGTTTGTGACGCAATATCCACGATCATTGATGATGAATCCGGAACCCAATCCTTCAGGGTTCTGAATCAGCACAACACCTTCACCATACTTACCAACCAATTCCTTTACGGTCCGCTCAGGAAGATCGGCCGACATGAAGACTCCTTCGTCGGTCTTTTTAACAGTCTCGGGCTTTGCTGCGGTCTCGATTCGCTCCTCAATCTGGTCCACAGGAATCCTGACCACATCCACACCAATGTCCACAAAGACAGTGTCTTTCTGAACCTTCAGCACTTCGCCTTCAATCCGCTGGCCCGACTTCATGACGATCACGTCAGCTTCTGACTGCGA
>CANHVD010000646.1 GCA_947463775.1 Planctomycetaceae bacterium
CAGCAAACCTCACTGCCTTTTGATCGGCAGTTCCTGCAGATCCGGCTCAGACTTTGAACGCCGTTGCTGGTTCGAGTAAGGATCGATCAAAACGCGTGGATGATGAATCTAAAGTCCGTTCTCCGCCTCTTGACTTTCGCGAACATCGAATGGCATGCTCAGCAGAATTATCATCGGATTGATGTTTCCTGAGTTTCGAGCCTCGGGACATTCCCTTGTTTTTAGTGTGTCCGATGATCTGATTGTTGATTGAATGCATCATGGAGGATGCTCACTATGTTCCTGATTCTTCGTCCACTGCGTCTGCTTTTGCAGGCGTTTGTTATGGAATCCACACCTCGACAAATGTCACTGGGCCTTGCGTTCGGTGTTCTGGTGGGGCTGGTTCCGAAGGGGAATCTGTTGGCGATTGTGCTGGGGACATTGCTGGCCTCAACGCGAGTGAACCTCGCGATTGCGACGCTGGCCATCGTGCTTTGCACATTTGCGGCCACGGTCTGTGATTCACTGTTCGATCAGATCGGTGGATTTATCCTGGCCCATCCATCACTGCAGGGCATGTGGACCGAGATGGCCAACATGCCATTTATGCCGTGGACCAACTTTAACAACACGATCGTGATGGGCAGCTTTGCCACGGGCCTGGTGTTGCTGTGGCCGGTTCATCTTCTGAGTCGTCCGCTCTTCGAGAAATACGCCGAGAAGATTGCTCAGCGAGCACGTCAGTGGCGATGGGCGAAGCTGATTCTGGGAGCCGAGTGGGCTAATCGCATTGCAGCAATCAACTAATGTGACAAGCACGAAGTCGCGATCTTTCACCGGCAGATGTAACAGCAGAACTCTGATCTGCGTCGCCCCGGTAACAGTTTTGAATCGAACTCCAAGAGGGCTCCATGCGCTGGACCTATCTGATATCCCGTCTGCTGATCGTTGGAACCGTCTGGGCCTTTATCGCCTTTGGAATGGATCCGCTGCTCAGATACAGTTCCATTCAGGCCCTGCAAACAGCCACAGGTGCGCGGGCTGATTTGGGCCAATTGAAAACCTCATTCTTTCCGCCAGCTGTGACACTCAGCAACGTCGCGCTCGCCAGTGCGCGGCGACCGGGATGGAACCTGGTTGAGTTCAAGGAAATGCATCTGGGCCTGGAGCCTTCGTCTTTGTCGCGGCGGCGTTTCGTCGTCGAAGAAGGTCGACTCGATGGACTGCGTTTTGATACTCCTCGCAGCGATGATGGCCAGTTGGATTTTGATCCTGAGCCGGTCAGTGAAGAGCCCTCATGGATGTCGGACAAACTCACTGAAATGGGATCGGAGTGGCTGACGAACATGACAGAACAGGTCAAGTCGCAGTTGGATCCCAATACTCTGGAAACTTACCGCCTGGGCACAGAAGTCTATGAAAAGTGGGACGAGCGATTTGTCGAAATGACGGATCGAGCAAAGGCGATGAAACCCCGCGTTGATGAGCTCCGCATCCAATTTAAACAGGCCAAAGAGGGCGACACGCTGCAGCAAATTGAACAGTATCTGCAGGTCAGCCAGAAGGCCGAACAAATCATTATCGAAGTCCAGGGCTTTCGCGATGAAATCAAAGATATCGTTCCGGAAGTGCGCGACGATTTCCAGACACTGAACGCAGCTCGCGAACGTGATCAGGAGAAAGTCAAACACACGATCTCGCTGTTAAAACCCGATGCGCGTCGTATTTCGCAGGCGCTGCTGGGAAAAACCATGTACCGTCAGTTGCAGCAGGTTCTTACCTGGGTCGAATTCGCACGAGACTACCAGCGTGATCTGAAGGAACAGGTGCAGCCGCCGCGAAGCGCCGGACGAGATTTCGAGTTTGTCATGAGAAACCCGGCTCCGGATTTTCTGTTGAAGAAACTTTCGCTCACGGGAGTTGTTTCCATCAACAAAGAGCAGGTGCCTTTTAAAGCGTTGCTGACCGATGTGACCGAAGATCCCGTACTTCTGGGGCGTCCCTGTGTGATGAAACTGGCCGCTGAAGGCAGTCGACCCTTGCAGATGAAAGTCACCTACGACGCCACGGGCGAAAGACCTCGAGCCGAGATGCTGGCTGACTTTCGCGATACGAATCCTTTGCCGTTGGTGGCTGGTAAGTCGGACAAAGCCAGTGTGCATGCCACGTTGAGCGATCTGTCATGGACGACACGACTGGCTCTGATTGAAGACAATATTGAAGGGAATATTGATCTGCAGTCGAATATTACCAACCTGAGTTTCCAGGCTTCGGATGACGTCCGGAGTGAAATCACGGAAGCGGCTAATGATGCGTTTAACAGCATCCGAGTGCTGAATGCGTCGGTTAAACTGGGAGGCACATTACGTGATCCGGTCCTTGATCTGCAGTCGGATGTCGGTGAGCAGGTTGCTCTGGGCGTGCAGACTGCCTTCACGAATCAGCTCGACAAGGCCAAAGAGCGGCTGATCTCGGAAGTAAACTCGTACGCCAGCGATCAGATCGAAAAGCTCAAGGAGCGATTCACGGGCGAGTACGACAAGCTACGAGAAGACAATAAGGAACTTCTGGCCCAGATTAATGAAGTTCGTGAGATCGTGGCGACTCTGCAGTCCGGAAAATTGGATACTCAAACGATCTTCCGGCAGGTTAAGAATTCAAAACTCATCCCACAAAAGGATCAGGAAAAGATTACTCGCGTGATGGACGAGATCGACAACACTTTGCAGGGCCGTTCGCTGCCGCTGGGCATTCAGGAGAAGCTCAACTTGCCGCAAGGTGCGATGGAATTGCCCGGGATTCTGCAACGATCCAATGGCCAGTTTCCGACGACGTCTGATGTTCTGCAGCAGGCTCCGATTTTTATTCCTCAGACAACTCAGCTGTTGCAGCAGACGGAAGGATTTCTCAGCCGAACCGACAGTCTGCTGAATCAGACGGACAGCTTTCTGAATCAGCCGATCGGTATCCTTGGGCCGACCGTTCAGTCTTCAGAGACGGAAGAAGACTCTCCTGAAGCAGCCTCCGAAACAACAACTTCGACGCCGTCTGCTTCCGCAAAACAGCCTGCAGCCGGCAAGACTCCCGCAAATCGGCTCAACATTCCGATCCTTCCCGGAGGATTGCGTTCCTTGTGGCCGAAGAAAAGCGCACAGCGCTGAGTCCTGAATTCACACCTTGATGTACACCCTGAGTTCGTTTTGCCTCTCACACGCGGAAGATCCTCCGATGAGTATCGCCGCACGTCTGGCTTAAAGGTCCGGTAGTCCTGTGAAAGTCCTGATTGTCGACGACGATGAAATGGTTCGCACTGTCTGCAGCGGAATGCTGACACTCCTCCGGCATGAGGTTGTTGCTGTCAATGGCGGCGAGGTTGCGATCCGAACACTGCAATCATCAGAGACTGCGTTCGACCTGATCCTGCTGGATGAACTGATGCCCGGCATGAGCGGTCCACAGACGATGCAAAAACTTGCTTACCTCGGAATCAAAGTGCCGATCGTTTTGTGTTCAGGGCGAGAAATGACGGTGGAAGAATTCAACGGCTCGGACGAGCTTCGTCCCAGTGCCGTGTTGGGCAAGCCGTTCACGATGCAGAGATTACAGTCCGCGATCGCTGCGGCATTAGCTAACCGATGACGGATTCATAGGTCACGTGAAGACCGGATGGGTTCAGCCCGGATGTCACCTGGTACTGGGCCTCAGCAGATGAACTCGGGCTTCGGCGGCAAGAAACAGTGAGCCAGTGACGCAGATAAGTCCATCAGGTCCGGCCAGTTGGCGAGCTTTCGCAATGGCGGTCGGCGGATCACTGGCCTGATGAAACTGCGTCTGGCTAAATGGCCGGGAGTCGAGGTCGTCAACGAGAGTCTGCAGCTGTTCGGGAGGCACGCTTCTCGGATTGCCAATAAATCGTGTCAAAACCACGTCGTCAAAATGCGGAACAATGATGCTCAGCATGCTGCTGGCATCTTTATCGGCGGATGC
>CANHVD010000647.1 GCA_947463775.1 Planctomycetaceae bacterium
GAACTGGATGCTCAGGCCAGCGTTGCTCTCGGGAAGGCAACAGCTTCCAGCAAACAGCTTGAAGCCGAAGCCAAGTCAGAACTCTTCGGCCTTGCGGTCGAAGCCTTCGGCAGCGGCAGTGCTTACAATCAGTGGGTCTTTGCTTCCGGATTGCCAGAAGATGTCGAACTTAACCTGTTCTACGCGGGTGAAGGAACTCTGTGGACAGACCTGAAAGGTTTCTCTGACGTCATGCTGGGCAAAGAGGCCGTAAAGCCGACGCCGGTGCAGAAGTCGAAACCTTGACCTTTCTGTTCGCGGCTGAAGATGAAACAGGGGAAAGAGTCAGTCAGACTCTTTCCCCTTTTCTGTTTCAGCGATTGATGATGCGAATGGATTTACTTCACACGCTAAGCCAGAGTCCCGAAAAGAAATCCCGGCTTGAAGCATGTGCAGGCTCGATCGGTGTGCCTGCGTTCGCTGAGGCTCACTTGTCACACCCTACAGGAAAAAGCTGGCTTAGAAGCGTGTGACAAGGTCGTCCAGCGAACGCGGCCACACCATTCACGGATCCTATTTCGAACCAAATCCTAAGCTTCGCCCCATCGTTGCATCAATGTATGAGGCACGTGCAGATGATCGCAGATTCTCGCCACAACGAAGTCGACCAGATCGGCTACTGATTGAGGCTGATGATAAAAGCCGGGCATCGATGGCAACACGGTCGCTCCGGCCTGGCTCACGCGTGTCATATTCTCCAACTGGATGACACTCAGCGGAGTCTCCCGCGGCACCAACACAAGCGGTCGTCGTTCTTTGAGATGCACATCGGCGGCTCGATGAATCAGGTTCGTCGAACCTCCGGTCGCAATTGCAGACAGCGTTCCCATTGAGCAAGGGCAGATCACCATTCCGGCCGTTAAAAATGATCCGCTGGCGATGCCGGCCGAGTAATCCCCGATGCCATGAACTTTCAATACTCCCGCATTGGGATCAAACGGAGTTGAAGCCTGTTTCGTGTCAAAGCCCCATTTGAGTGCAATCGAGCTCTGCTGAATCTTTTGCAAAGCAGCTCGCCACGCAGATTCTCCGGCACTGACCGCGGGAAAATCGCACTCCAGTTCACGTCGCATCACCTGCCCGGCGGCACCGCTGGTGACGAGATGTACTGTCCTGTTTGCCGCCAGCAACACCGACATCAGTCGGACCGCATAGATCGACCCGCTGGCTCCGGTGATGGCAACGACGACATTTTGAGAAGTCATGAATTCAATATCCCGTGATCAAAGATCAAGGTCGTCCGCGAAACTCGCGTCTTCCATGATGATCCGATATCGCTCACTGGCGTCCTTGCCGAGCAGTTGATGAAAGGTTGCGTCAGCTTCCAACTGACTCTCAATATTGACTCGCAGAAGCACCCTCGCTCGTGGATCCAAAGTCGTGTCACGCAACTGAGCTGCGTTCATTTCTCCGAGACCTTTGAAGCGAAGCACTGTCGCTGTACGATTCGCTGGC
The DNA here is from genome assembly GCA_947463775.1 of Planctomycetaceae bacterium. Classification (GTDB taxonomy): domain Bacteria; phylum Planctomycetota; class Planctomycetia; order Planctomycetales; family Planctomycetaceae; genus SXXK01. The sequence continues at coordinate 1,495 of CANHVD010000647.1, forward strand.
AGTGACGCCAACAACTCTTCCTTCTCGGCGTCATGCCGCGCGTAATGAACTTCTTTGCCCACTTCGATGCGGTACAACGGCGGCTGAGCGATAAACAGTTTTCCCTGACGAATCAGCTCCGGCATATGCCGAAAGAAGAATGTCAGCAACAACGTGGAAATGTGGTATCCGTCGCTGTCGGCATCCATAAGCAGGATAATCCGGGCATACCGCAACTGATTAACATCAAAACTGTTGCCAACTCCAGCTCCCAGAGTTTCCACGATGTCCCGAATTTCATTGCTGTCCATGATTTTGGACATCGACAACGCTTCGGTGTTCAGAATTTTTCCTCGCAGAGGCAACACAGCCTGAGTCGCCGCCTTGCGTCCCATCACCGCTGTACCACCGGCCGAATCTCCTTCGACGATAAACAGCTCCGAATGAAGGGCATCTTTCGCCTGACAATCAACCAGCTTCCCGGGAAGATTGGTCTTTCGTCCGCCGACCGTTTTCCGCCGAACTTCCGAGACGGCTTCGCGACTGGCCTGACGTGCGCGAGCGGCCAGTACCATGCGGCCAAGAATCACGTCTGCCAGAGAGGGATTGTTATTCAGCCAGTTTTCCAGAGCTGGCCGCACAACTCCATCGACCGCCGCAGCCGTTTCCGGATTATTCAGGCGTTCCTTGGTCTGCCCCTGAAACATCGGATCGCCAATGAAGACGCTCAGGATGCATACGATCCCTTCACGAATATCGTCCGACGTGATAGTGACGCCGCGAGGCTTATAGTCATGGACGTCCATGTAGTTGCGGACAGCTTTGACCACTCCCGCCTTGAAGCCGTTCTCGTGAGTTCCCCCGGCATGAGTTCTGATGCCGTTCACATAACTGCGGATGTTCTCTTCCGTTGAATCCGTCCAGCGCAGAACGACTTCGACTTTGGCATCTTTGTCGTCCTTCATCACGGCAAAGAGTTGTTCATGAGCCGGTTTCTTGCCGGTATCTTTTGTGACCTTTTCGATGTAGGCCACGATGCCGTCCGGATGATGCAGCTCGATGGTTTCTTTCTTCTGCTCATCATGAAAGACCAGCGTCAGGCCACCGTGGATGAACGAGATGTCCTCAAGATGCTGACGAATGGTTTCGGCGTTGAAGATGGTTCGGCGAAAGATCTCTTCGTCAGGGCGAAAGAAGATCGTCGTGCCGCGGCCACGAAACGGTTTCACTTTCTCGACCGGTGCTTTTGGCTTTCCGCGACGAAACGTCTGGCACCATTCAAAACCGTCACGATGAACGGTCGCGATCATTTCTGATGACAAAGCGTTGACTACGGACGAACCGACACCGTGCAAACCTCCGCTGCGAGCATAATTCTTGTCGCTGAATTTTCCGCCAGCATGCAGAGTTGTCAGGATGACTTCCAGCGTCGATTTTTTCATCTTCGGATGTTTATCAACCGGGATGCCTCGACCATTGTCAGAAACCGTACACGAACTGCCATCCTTGTGCAGAGTGACCGTGATGCGATCACATTCACCGGCCAGAAATTCGTCGACCGAATTGTCAACAATCTCCCATAACAGATGATGCAGCCCGCGTGAGTCCACACCTCCGATGTACATTGACGGACGACGGCGAACCGGTTCCAGTCCTTCAAGGACTTCAATATCTTCGCCGGTATAACTGGAATTGGATTTTGTCACCGATGCCATCGTTTGCTTCCTGCAGATGTCAATTTTGCCAATTCGACCGCCCCAAAACTCGCGAATATGAATCTTCAGTAACCGCGGGCCGTTTCGGAACAGGGCATTTCCAAGGCTGTTTTCTCTGCGTAACTTCGCAGTCCTTAATGAAACTGGGAGAACTGGAAGAGCTGCGAAAACACAAGTTGCGGAGTTTAGCGGCAACCCGGCTTCTCGCACAGGCTTCCATTTCGAGATCTTTTTGCGTTCTCGACCAGCGGCGAAATCCTCTTATTTCTCTTCCGCACGAATCCAGTCGCCCCCACGCACCCCAGAAACACCCTTAAGAAAAACGCTGCCATCGGCTGCCTGACATCGATGAGTTCATCTGATAGATTCTGAGCGATCGTCAGAACATCGCATTTCGCCATAGTCATGTACTTGCCTGATCACTGAGCAATGTTCTCGGGAGAAATGAGGGAGCAGTCGATCAGGCAATTCACGAGGACGCATTCGACTCCCATGTCTATTCGGAACTCTACTCCGGAGTTAGTAAACGATGCCGTAGACGCGGTGAATCGCCTTCTCCTTTCGCACCGCAATGAGCAGGGTTGGTGGACCGGTCGATTGTCGACATCTGCATTGTCCACCGCGACCGCCGTAATGGCTCTGCATAAGGCATCCGAAGCCACCGATGATGAGGATCAGCGACTTCGCTGGAGGTCGTTGATGAATGGTGGCCTCGAATGGCTGGCTGACCATCAGAACGCAGACGGCGGCTGGGGTGATACGATTCTGAGTATC
>CANHVD010000648.1 GCA_947463775.1 Planctomycetaceae bacterium
CTGTGGCGAATCATCACGGAGTTTCGTGAGGCGGGCGGGACCGTGTTGCTGACGACTCATTACATGGATGAAGCGGAAAGGCTCTGCGACAAAGTGGCAATTTTTGATCGAGGGCGAATTCTGGCCATCGATACGCCACAGAAGCTCATCTCTGATCTGGGAGCCGAACACGTTGTTGTGTTTACGGTCAGTGGTGAATCCGCTGCGGCTTTGGCGGATGATTTTGGAATCAGTCTGCCGGGTGTCATTTCTGCTCGTATAGAAAGTGAGCATCGATGTCTTTCGGTTCGCGAGCCTCATGTCGCGATTCCTGCTCTGCTGACATTGATAAACGAGAGATCCCTGAGGCTGACGTCGTTGACGACAAGACAAGCAACTCTGGAGGACGTTTTTGTGCATCATGCTGGTCATCGTCTGACGGACGAAAACTCGGGAGCCGTTCGATGAGTTCATCCTGGAAGATGCATCCTGTCACCCAGTTATTTCTTGCTCGGTTTCGGGAGTTTATCCGACAGCCAGAAGCTGTCTTCTGGTCCTATGTTTTTCCCTTGGTCATGATGATCGCGCTGGGACTTGCTTTTCGAAGCGAGCCAATGGAAGCCATTTCGATAATAGTGCAGGATGGTGATGGAGCCGAGTTACTGGCTGATTCACTGCGCAGCAGCAAGTCGCTGATTGTCTCTAGCGGAACCGAGTTGCAGTGTCGGCAACAGCTTCGCGCCGGGCAGAGCGAGCTAATTGTTGTGGCGGAAACTGATAACTCTGCAGCGGGTTATCGTTTCGTTTTCGATCCCACTCGTCCCGGCAGCGTTCATGCTCGTGACGTTGTTAACGATGCCTTACAGCGCGCTGCGGGCCGACAGGATCCTGTGAAAACGACGGATGTCGCGATCGCCGAGCCCGGAAGTCGCTACATTGATTTCCTTGTGCCAGGCCTGATCGGCATGGGGCTGATGGGCGGCGGCGTCTGGGGTGTTGGCTATGCCATCGTTGATATGCGAATTCGTCAGGTGCTGAAGCGGTTCATGGGAACTCCCATGAAGAAGCCTCACTTTGTCGCCGCTATGATGTTCAGCCGTATGATCTTTATGATTCCTGAGATCATCGTGGTCCTGCTGGTCTCACGATTTTTGTTTGGAGTAATCAATCACGGCAGTTACCTCAACGTTATGTTACTGATCGTATTGGGAGCATTTGAGTTTGCTGGGATCGGGCTGTTGATTGCCAGCCGCGCAAAGACGCTGGAAGCCGTCTCGGGATTAATGAATCTGGCGATGGTGCCGATGTGGATTGGCTCGGGGATCTTCTTCTCAGCGAAGCGCTTCCCGGAATTTGTGCAGCCCGTGATTGGACTGCTGCCTCTCACACCAGTGATCTCAGCGCTGCGTCAGGTGATGCAGGAAGGAGCCGGTACTGTGGCGATTCTTCCTGAGATTGCCGTGATCGCCGCATGGGGCGTTCTGACTTTCGCTGTCGCGATTCGCATCTTCCGCTGGGAGTGAATGCTTAGAACTGCGACAGAAATCGCATGTCATTCTCATAGAAGCGTCGGATGTCGTCGACACCGTAATGTTTCATGCAGAAACGTTCGATCCCCAGTCCAAAGGCAAACCCGGTGTATTCCTCCGGATCATATCCAACCGCTGCAAACACGTTTGGGTCAACCATTCCGGCTCCACCGATTTCCATCCAGCTGTTGCCCCATTTCATATCTACTTCCACAGACGGCTCTGTGAATGGGAAGAATGAAGGCCGAAAGCGAATCTCAACATCAGGGCCGAGAAAGCTGCGAGCAAACAAACTGAGGACCGTTTTCAGCTGTGCCATCGTAACATGACGGTCAACCATCAGGCCTTCCATCTGGTGGAACATGCACGAGTGCGTCGCATCAATCGTGTCAGGCCGATAAACACGCCCGAGGGAGACAATACGAATGGGAGGCTTAGTCGTCTCCATCGTGCGGATCTGAACTGTTGAAGTCTGACTGCGGAGAAGTACTGGGCCGCCAGCCGCTACCGACGCACATGCAACGTAGAAGTTGTCGAGCGGGTCACGGGCAGGATGATCTTCCGGAATGTTCAAAGCTTCGAAGTTGTGGCGTTCGTCTTCAATCTCCGGTCCGTCAACGACAGTGAACCCAAAGCGTCCCATGAGTTCTCTGAACTCGGTGATAACGCGGGTGATAGGATGTAGTTGGCCGATCTTTGGTCGTTCACCTGGTAGTGTCACATCGAAATCAGAGGCTGCCTTCTGGGCCTGTGATTTCAGTTGCTCCAGCTTGGCATCAAGCTGAGCAGTGACGTTGGTTCGGACCTCATTGAAACGCTTGCCAACCGCTGGCTTCTCTACCGGGGTTGCTGTGCCTACAACTTTTTGCAGATCCTTAACCCGACCATTCTTTTGGCCGAGGAATTCAATGCGGACCTTCTCCAGTGATTCAGAATCCGTGGCCGCAGCAATTGCGTTCAGGGCGGCTGTTTCAAACTCGTTGAATGCGTTGAGGATTTCCATACTGTGCTGTTCTGTAAACTTTATCCACCGAGAAAAACGCACTCGGAGGGCTCACGCCCTGCCGCTCGCCAACGCAGGGGCAGGCACCAAATGAGTATAGGAACGCGACGCGGGAAAGAAAACGGGCGAGCCTTTCAGAGAAAAGGCTCGCCCGATCAGAATTCAAATAAGGGTCCCCCGAGAATATCAGGCGACTGCGCTGCGAGCCTTCTTAGCGATCTCTACGATTTCGCTGAAGACTTCAGGGTTTGCGATTGCGATTTCGCTGAGCTGCTTTCGGTTCAGTTCAACCTTAGCCAATAAGAGGCCATGCATAAAAGTTGAGTAGTTCATGCCGAGCTGGCTTACTGCAGCGGAAATTCGAGTGATCCACAGGGCGCGGAATTCTCGCTTGCGAGTGCGTCGGTCGCGTGTGGCAAACGCACGGGCACGGACCAGTGTTTCCTTGACTGTTCGCAACAGCTTGCTGCGTCCACCAACATTACCACGCGCTTCTTTGAAGAGACGCTTCTTTGAACGGTGACGAGCTTTCCCGAGACGAACACGCATTGGACCGGACCTTCAGAGCAAACAACCGTATGACTTTAAGAATCTGTTCTCAGACTGATCGCCACCCAGACAACCAGCATCCAGCGAGCATTCTCGCACTAAGCACCTGGGCGAAGAGCATCCATGATGATCTTTGCTTCAGCACCACAAACCAACCCACCGGCTCGCAGATTTCGCTTGCGCTTCGCACCTTTGTGGCTGAGCAAGTGACCGCGAGACGACTTTCGATGAGTCGCTTTGCCAGACGCCGTAATCTTAAAACGGCGTTTCATTCCCTTATGTGTCTTCTGCTTTGGCATTTTTATCTCCGCGACTTTCACCAGCTTCCATAAGAAACTGGCTCGCGATCTGAACTAATGTATACGTTTTCCTGAGAAAGAGCCGGGGAGTATAACGAACATCGATCCGGCTTGTAAAGGAGCTTGCGGAGCGATCAGGGCAATTTTCAGGCTCAGCAAGACTTCAGATCGATCGATTATCGTCCGCAGCCAAGCAATTCACGAGCGAAACTGGCGTGAAGCCGTTTTCCACTCCGGTACCGGACAGTCCAGTTCCCCTGAGTCATTTCACTGCATGCTACCGAACTTCAGGCTTTCTGGGGACACAGTTGAGGAAAACTCCCGTTCTTGAATGAGAACTATCGTCGATCGGCTGTTTTTGCACCTGTCCGACCTGCTTCAGCCTGAGTTCGGCAGGCATTGCCGATCTGCGGAAGGTACGGGTCCCCTTTGCCTGTCGCGCAAAAGAATCGGCGTTGCAGTGAAAATCGAACTGCCAGTATTCTGCTGCCCTCTCCAATTTTTCCTCATGAACTCAAGCTGGCGATTGAGGCCACTTCTCGGTGGTTATCTCTCCGTCAGGCGAGGCTCAGGAGAAGGCGAAAGGAACTGGCTTGAA
>CANHVD010000649.1 GCA_947463775.1 Planctomycetaceae bacterium
GAGGCTTCCAATGGTTCGATCATTATGGCGCCCGTCATGCTGGGCGAATACATGTACGTGGCCGGTTACAGCAATCGCAGTCTGCTGCTTCAACTCGACTCAACGAAGCCCGGCGCGAAAGAAATCTGGCGAGACAAGCAGAACGTCATCTGCCCGGTAAACGTTCAGCCGTTCGTAGTCGGAGATATTCTCTACGGCTTTGACCAGAAGGGGGTCATGCGAGCGCTGCAGATTCCGGACGGAAAACGACTTTGGGAGTCCTCTGCACCCATTGGCAAGCGACCAGCCGGCTCCGAGACGGCCTTCATTGTTCAGCACGAAGATCGCTTTGTAATGTTCAATGAACTGGGCGAATTGCTGCTGGCGAAACTCTCGCCGGAAGGTTACACCGAGATCGATCGAGCGAAGGTGATTGAGCAGACCAACAACGCGTTTGGCCGAGAAGTCGTATGGAGCATGCCGGCGTTTGCAAATAAGCATGCTTACATTCGCAACGACAAAGAGATTATCTGTGTGGATCTCGCGAAGTAAATGAGTCGTGGAAAGCTTTGCTCGGCATGTCAAAACCTGTTCATCTGATTGGTGTGCTGGGCAGCAAACTGGATGCAGGCCGCTCACAGGATCGCTGGTCACGCTGGCGACCTTCTGTGGCGGCTTGTCAGTACGACGATCTGCTGATCAGTCGCTTTGAACTCCTGCATGAACCTCGCAATCGAGATATGGCTGAGCTGGTCGCCAGCGATATCAACAGCGTGAGTCCCGAAACAATCGTGACTCTGCATTCGGTCGCGTTTCAGGATCCATGGGATTTTGAAGAAGTGTTTTCCGGCCTGCACGAGTTCGCTCGCGCGTATCCATTCGACACGGATCAGAATGAGTATCTGATTCATATCACGACCGGTAGTCACGTTCAGCAGATCTGCCTGTTCCTGCTGGCGGAGTCGAGACATCTTCCTGGCAGACTGCTGCAGACGTCTCCTCCGCCCCGGGAAGGAATGCCCGGCAGCGCGTTTCGGATTATTGATCTGGACCTGTCGCGATACGATGCTCTGGCAACTAGATTTGCTCAGGAACAGCAGGAGGGTTTAACGTTTCTGAAGTCCGGCATTGAAACTCGCAATGCCGTCTTCAATCGGCTGATCGAACAGATCGAGAAGGTCGCAATCGCTAGTCGATGCCCGATGCTGATCACGGGCCCCACTGGTGCCGGGAAGACTCGCCTGGCCCGCCGCATCTTTGAACTGAAACGGCGGCGAGAACAGTTGTCCGGCAGCTTTGTGGAAATCAACTGTGCGACTCTGCGAGGTGATCAGGCCATGTCCACTTTGTTTGGACACATAAAAGGGGCCTTCACAGGAGCAACCGTCAATCGGCCGGGCTTGCTGATGTCGGCAGATCGCGGCTTGCTGTTTCTAGATGAGATCGGTGAACTGGGTCTTGATGAACAGGCGATGCTGCTGCGTGCGATTGAGGAAAAACGATTTCTCCCCGTCGGTGCTGACCACGAGGTGCAAAGTGATTTTCAACTCATCGCCGGGACGAATCGCAATCTGCAGGAAGCTGTACAGAAGGGGCGCTTTCGAGAAGATCTGCTGGCTCGAATAAACCTTTGGACTTTCGAACTACCCGGTCTTGCCGCGCGACGGGAAGATCTGGAACCAAATCTCGACTTTGAGCTGCAGAAGATTACGGACGAAACCGGGCACCGAGTCAGTATGAGCCGGGAAGCTCGGTCAGCGTTTTTGAAATGGGCCCAGTCGCCGGACGCGAAGTGGACCGCCAATTTTCGAGATCTGAATGCTGCGGTTGTGCGCATGGCGACTTTGGCAACGGCAGGCAGAATCAGCGAAGCCGACGTCAAGCAGGAGTGCGAGAGATTGAAAAGGCTTTGGCAGCCGCAGGAGACAAAAGATCACTCCGCCAGCGAAGACGCCCTGGAGCAAGTTTTGTCGACAGAAAAGATTGAGCAACTGGACCTGTTTGATCGCGTTCAGTTAGCGGCCGTACTGACGGTTTGTCGAGAATGCCGCTCGATGGCAGAGGCAGGTCGTCGACTTTTTGCAATCTCACGACAGTCTCGAACGTCGCACAATGATTCGGATCGTCTGAAGAAATACCTTGCGCGGTTCGGGCTGGGCTGGGACGACATCCATTTTGAACCTGACGCGCCATCTTGATTGCAAACAGGAACTCGGCACATCACTATCCAGCGGATTGGCTTCACAATGTGCCGAAAGCCGTCGGTCTGGCCATTTCTTTGATCATATTTTTGAGCATCAGTCTTCAGGCAAGTTGAAAATGAGCGCAGTTAATCCTCCCGAAGTGTCCGTCATCAAGTCTGTCACAGTGATCTCCCCGGGAGCGGATTTTTCAAATCTGTATGAGAGCCTGATTGATCAACTGGGTATGTCGCCACAGTTTCTGGATGAGCTGAATCCACCGAAGTTGCTCATCGACATGAAGCACGTGAAGTTTGTCGGATCAGCGTTTCTCGGTCGGATGGTTTTCGTCCACAAGACGCTGTCTGCTCGCGATGCAGGGCGAGTTGCGATGTGCGGACTGAATTCCTTCTGCCGCGCAGCGTTATCTGTCTCCAGGCTCGATACTGTTCTGGAAGTGTTTCCGTCAGTGGAAGATGGCGTGGCTGCGTTTGAGGCGTGAAGTCTCACCAGGCTGCAGGTCTTATCAGGCTTCACGCAGCACCGAAGGAGTTCTCCGCTTGACCTCGACTGCACAATCCTCCACTGCAAAGTTCTGCCTGAATCTTGCCGACATCCGTCAGGCGGCCGAACGAATTCGCCCCCATGTGCTGATGACGCCCGCTGTCGATGCGTGGCACTTGCATCAGGAGCTTGGTTGTCGCCTAAGTTTGAAGTGTGAAAACCTGCAATATGGTTTTGCGTTCAAAGCACGCGGGGCCTGTAACGCTGTCTTTAGCCTGTCTGATGACGATGCGGCAACGGGTGTTGTCACACATTCATCCGGAAATCACGCCGCCGCCTTGGCTCGCGCGGCAGTCCTGCGAGGGATCAAAGCACATATTGTGATGCCGCATAACTCCGCCCGGGTTAAGCTGGAAGCGGTTAGAAATCTCGGCGTTGAGCCGATCCTGTGCGAGCCCGATTCGGCGTCTCGTGAAGCCACTGCATCTGCGGTTCAACAGCAGACCGGGGCGACGATGATTCACCCGTTCAACGACGCTCGAGTCATCGCGGGGCAGGGCACGGCCGCACTGGAGATCCTGCGTCAGGTTCCTGATGTCGACACCATTATCGTGCCCGTTGGCGGTGGAGGACTTCTTGCGGGGACGCTAATGACCATCAAGTCGATTCGTCCGGACGTGCGAGTATTCGCCGCAGAACCTGCATGGGCTGACGACGCTTTTCGCAGTCTCAAGGCGGGAAGTATTCAGCCGGCACTAAGAACAGACACGATCGCCGATGGATTAAGAACGCCGCTCGGGACATTGACCTTCCCCATCATTCAACACTTCGTCGACGACGTCCTGTGTGCGGACGAAGCCACTATCATCCGCGCCACGGCCCTGCTGGCGCAACGATGTCGCTTGGTCGCCGAACCTTCCGGCGCTGTTCCACTGGCGGCGATTCTCCAGCACGGGCACTTGTTCTCGGGCTCAAAGACTGTGGCTCTGATCTCCGGCGGAAATCTTGACGATCTTCGATTACTGGACTAAGCAGATTGAGCCGCTGTCTATTCCCAAGATCGCTCGACAAAACGCGAGGCCCATCACCCGGCCCCGACCACCATCCGCTGATGAAGTAACACGACTTGTTGTTGCCACGTTTCTGCAGGCTTGCGGAAATCGGGGACCATTTCACACCGTGGAGACTCTGCGCGAGGGAAGACGAGGCCGCTCACGGGGTGAGACGAGCACATCGGCACGCGATGAGCGCACTTGCGTTTTATGGGCGATCGAGCGAAAGTGCTTGGCACA
>CANHVD010000650.1 GCA_947463775.1 Planctomycetaceae bacterium
GAATACCTGCTGCCAGAGTCGATTGACCGTGACGCGAGCCGTCAGCGGATTCTCCGGTGCCAGGAACCATCGCGCGAGGTCCAGGCGATTGGCACGCTGCCCTGTCGCGATCGGCTGCCCGTCTGCATTCTTCAGAACTGGGAACTCCGCCGGAACGTTGGGTTCCACTTTGTCTCCCGGCTTGTCGTACTGCCCGCGAAGCATGACAAATGCATCACGAGGCTTCTCCAGATCACTGAAGGTGAATGTTCCCGGGATGGAATCGTTGATGACTTGAGTTGCTTCCTGTGCTGAAGCATAGGCTGTGCGGAGATCAGTGACCGTTGACTCTTCGGCTCGCTGAACGTGTTGTAGCCAGAAACGAAGTAGCTTTTCTTTCTGGTCTGCCGGGGTTTCGTCTTTCGGCCCACCAGTCAACACAGGGCTTAGTTCGCCGCTGATGCCGCCAGGGATGCCACCTTTGCTGTGAGTCCAGAATTGTTGAAATGAAGATCGAGGATCCTTCGTGGGATCGGACTTGCCCACGAGTAGGACATCATCAATCCAGATCTTTCCGCCGTCCTGGCTGAGAACCACGCTCTTGATACGGCTGCCGGGTTTGCTTTCGAAACGAGAAAATGGAATCGACAGTTTTGTCCATTCGCCCGGAGTCGGGATGGGGCCCATCTTGATGTCTGAATTCGAAGCACCGTACTTCTCACTTTCACCCCAGACCGCGCGGTGATTCTTACCGTCGTCGAATTGGAGAGCAAATCCTTTTGGCGGGCTGAAGGAATCAACTCGGACCCAGAATTCGAATTGCCCTTCTTCCGGCACAACAACCGGAATCAAGGCCAGTTCTACGGTCACGTCGTACTGCGAACCAAACGCCAATTCCAGAACTCGCGGACCAGACTTTGTGCCGAACTCCGGATCAAGAATCCAGGCCGCATCGTTTCGCGATGTGTTTCTGGAACGAGATCCGAAAGGAAATGAATCATCGATGATCTCATCTGAGATCTCTTTGATCGGTGATACGTTACCAGCCGATGAGGACGGATCTGCGTAATCAATCTTTGTGACAGCCTCTTCCAGCTTGATTCGAGCGGCCGCTTCGGCCGACTGAGCGGCTTCGAGAGCCAGGCGTTGCTCAGTACTGGGGACTTTCAGAAACGGGTTGGTGTTGCGGATATTTCCATCCATCGCCGGGTCTGACGTGGAGTAGAAAAACGCATACATCGAATAGAAATCGCGTTGGGTCACGGGATCAAACTTATGATCGTGGCAGACTGCACAACCGGCGGTCAGGCCCATCCATGTCTGCATCGTTGTACTTGTTCGGTCGACAGCGTAACGGTAGAGCCACTCTTCGGCGATGGCTCCTCCTTCGCTGGTCGTGACGTTGCAGCGATTAAAACCGGTGGCAACTTTTTGTTCGAGAGTAGGTTCGGGAAGAAGATCACCAGCCAATTGCCAGGTCGTAAATTTGTCGAACGAAAGGTTTTGATTGAAAGCACCGATGACCCAGTCACGATAGGCCCACATTTCTCGTTCGTTGTCGAGGTGGAGTCCATGTGTGTCCGCGTAACGAGCGACATCCAGCCAATAGCGAGCTTGCTCTTCGCCGTAGCGTGGTGAGTCCAGATATCGATTCACCATTTTCTCGTAGGCATCGGGCGATGTGTCCTTGAGAAACAGGTCGACTTCTTCGATCTTCGGAGGCAGCCCGGTCAGAGTAAAGGCGACTCGACGAATCAGAACTTCACGATCTGCCTCTCGCTGTGGCTTTAGCTTTTCGCGTTCAAGGCGGCTCAGGATAAAGGCATCGACCGGATTCTTCGCCCACGCAGAATCAGCGACTTCCGGAACAGCAGGCGAGACCGGGCTTTCGAATGCCCAGTGCTTTTGGTACTTCGCACCTTGTTCGATCCAGCGACGAAGCAGATCCTTCTGGGCGTCCGTGAGAGTCTTCTTTGTCGAAGGCGGCGGCATAACCACATCAGCATCGTCGCTCAGGATTCGATTGATCAGTTCGCTTGTGGAAGGATCACCCGGCTTGATCGCAACAACGCCATCATGTTCCAGCGTAGCACCTTCCAGAGTATCGAGCCTCAGATCCCCTTTTCGATGGTTCGCATCGAAACCGTGGCAGTCGAAACAATTGGAAGAGAGGATCGGGCGAATATCGCGATTGAATTCGATGACATCTTGTGCTCTGGAAACACTTGCACAAGTTATCACGGCCAGTAAGGCAACATTGAGGCGAAGACTGTTGGTCATAGGTCGATTCCTGAAGTCCGTGGCCGAATCCATCGACGGCATTTTCTGATCGCTCGACAAGCCCTGAGTGTAGTTCTTCACCCTGTTCAGAAACAGCCAACAGCCTCTTTGGACTGCTGCAGCCCGCTGTAGCTTTCCAATCCACAGCCTGCTGAGGATTACTCGTTTGGATCATCACGCGATTTCAAGCTCGTTGTTTGGCAGCAGGCTGCCCGCACGAAAGCTGCAGCTGGCTGCAGCAGTCCATGAAGAAAAACCGGAAAGAAGGGGCGTTGTGGCTTCGTCTGCGGTTTCTGCAATTCACAAAGCAGAGTGAGCGTTTCGATGTCTGGATTCTGGGGCTGGATTTCGCGGCTGGATGCATGACACACTTGACCTGGTATGCCACAATTCGAAAACGGAATCTTATTCACAGAACTGTCGCGTCAGTTGACCACCCCCTGAAAACACTCCGATGTCACAAGTTGATCGTTTATCGCTCGTAATCAGTCAGATTCGATTCGCTCGCGAGTACACGCTGAGCCTTCTCAATGATCTGTCTCCCGAGGATTGGTTTCGGCAGCCGGCGGGTGGCGTGTCACATCTGGCGTGGCAGATTGGGCATCTGGCGATGGCTCAGTATGGTCTTTGCCTGTTTCGAATGAGAGGTCGAGCGGAAGTCGACCTTGAGTTGATGTCATCATCGTTTCGAAAGAAGTTCAGCAAAGGCACAACTCCCGATCCAGATCCTGTTGCGAATCCTTCTATCGCGGAGATTCGCGGCGTCTTTGATCGAGTATTCGAACAGACCATGCTGGAGTTGCCGTCAGTCACGGAGTCGCAGCTGGATGAAACCGTGGACATGCCCTATGCCGCGTATCCGACAAAGTTTGGTGGGCTGTTGTTTTGCTCACACCATGAAATGTTGCATGCCGGTCAGATTGGTTTGTTAAGACGACTAATTGGAAAATCGCCGGTGAGGTAATCGTAAGCCTGAGGAATGAGACTCGTGAAAGGCGAAAGAGGGCGTTGGTTGCACGTTCGAGACGGGTTGCGTATTGTCATCGGAAATTGACCATCGAAAAGGCAACGAATTTGTTCTCTCCCTTCCTGTAAATGATCAAAATCCCTCCGACGCCGTCCTGCATTCTGGGCCTCCATGACCGCCTCTTTAAATCCTGCCGGTGAAGAACTCAACAGTGCGCTGAGTCCGTTTGACTTCCAGCAACGCACGCGATTGATTTATGGTTGCGGGGCCTTCAATCAACTTGGAGAGCTGGCACGCGAATTGTCGGGGCGAAGAGTTCTTCTGGTGACGGATGCCGGCCTGAAGAAAGTCGGACACTGTGGCCGTGCTGTTGCATCGCTGACGGCGGCCGGATTGCAATCCGTCGTGTTCGATGAAGTCACTGAGAATCCGACAACGGCTGATGTGGACCGATGTGTTGCGTTTGCCAAGCCGGCCAATGTGGATTTGATCGTCGGGCTCGGCGGCGGCAGCAGTATGGATTGTGCCAAGGGTGCGAATTTCCTGCTGACCAACGGCGGCCGAATGCATGACTATCGAGGCGTCGGCAAGGCGACTCTTCCGATGCTGCCGATGATCGCCGTGCCGACAACGTCCGGGACAGGCAGCGAAGCACAGTCGTTTGCAGTGATCGCGGACTCTGAAACTCACATGAAGATGGCGTGTGGAGACGTCAAAGCGGCCTGTCGC
>CANHVD010000651.1 GCA_947463775.1 Planctomycetaceae bacterium
CAGGCCGCTCGGCGTCCTTCGTTGGCATTACCACCGGTATTCCTCGATCGCGGTACCGACGCATCGTTTGGAGTTGTCTCGGCTGAAGTATCGACACGGTTACCGGGCGGTGGAGTCATCGGGATTGTTGGTTCCTGCTCGTTCAGCCACGCAGAAAGAACATTGGCGACAATCTCTGGATGAGCTTTCGCCTGTTCTGACAACGCCGCAAGTCGACGAGCATCAGCCAGTGGGATTCCTGGTCCGACGGTTTCTGTGATCACAATCGGCTTCATTCGTTTCATCAGCATCATCCCGATGAGAAACGCCAGAGTCGCTGCAAGTCCCAAAGAGACGGACTGAATCAACGGTTGCCACTGCTGCCAGTTGAATCCCGGGACGGTCGGAACTTCGACCTCTTCTGGTGCCAAAGGTGCCAGAACCACTTCGATGACGTCCAGCCGTTCGTCCTGAATCCCCACTGCATTTCGCACGATCTTCTCGATCTGTTGCTGATCCAGAACTGGTGCTGTGGAAGGATCTGCAGCTCCCCCGGCCGGCGGTGCTATAGAACTAACATCAACAATGGCCGCTACCGACAGGCGAGTAATCGTACCTGGGTTCTTGGTGACAACTTCTTCTGTCTTGGAATTCTGATAAGTCGTCTCGACCTGTGAATTCTCGTACTTTCCATTGCCATTGGTTCGCGAGTTCGGGTCTGTCGGGATATTTGAGCCCGTCCCGGCAATTCCAATCGCCGGTGCAGGTGCCGAGTCATTCTTACTGTCAAGGACCTTCTCCTGAGTCTTCACGTTCGACTCAGGATCATAGACATCCTTCTTCTGAGTCATTGTGTCAAAGTCAATCTCCGCGGTAACCTGCACGATTGCTCGCACGCCGTCCATTTGACGCAGCATGGTTTCCGCTTTATGGGCCAGAGAAGCCTCAACTTTCTGACGATACGTCAACTGCATATCAAGATCAGAGTTGAGCCCTCTCGTCGCGTTGAATTGGCGCCCGTTAGTGTCAGACAGAGCAATGTTGCTTTCATCGAGGCCGGGAACAGAATTGGCAACGACGGTGATGATCGTCTGTGCTGTCGGGCCGGAGATGGAATCACCTCGAATGGGCTCAACCACAACCGCGGCCGTAACCGGTGACTGCTCGATCGAGAATGGTGATTCATCAGGCCGACTGATAGTAACGGTTACCTCGCGAATTCCATTAAGCTGCTTGATCGCCTTCGAGATTCGTCGTTCCAGAGCCTGTCGGCGTCGGTCTTCTTCCGTCCGCGGCGATTCAAACAGACTCGCTCCGATGGACGTTTCAGGTTCCTCTTCCGGATTTAACAAGCCCGCCAGAGCCTGACGAGCACGCCCGACGTCCCCTCGACCAACCGAAACCGCGGAACTGGAAAGGTTCAACTGATAGTCAATCTTCTCTGTGTCCAGCACGCCGGCAATATCCACCGATCGCGACGGCGTCAGTTGACTGGCGATTACAATGTATTCAGGCTGCGAAGCCCAGATCAACGTCCCGGAAACCGCAGCAATACAGGCCAACGCCGCTGCAATAAACCCTGCCCGCTGACCAATGGTCCAGCGATTCCACAGAGCCAGCGCTTGTTCCTTGAGTGAGTTCCAGAAGGCCATGATTATCTTCCCGACGTACTTGAAACAGTGAGCCGTATCAGACTCGCGGTATGTTCACTTAATCACGTCTCGAGCGTTTTCGTTTAACGGCTAGCCGCAGGCGGCGGCAAAATTGTTTATCAACGCCTGCGGCTTGCCGTTAAACGATGAGTCTTCCATCCAAAACAAAACAATCTGAAATCAACAGGCTTCCAAAAACGCGCCACTTGATCAATCACTTTCGCTAAATCTGCATCCGCATCACTTCCTGATAAGACGCGATCAGGCGATTTCGAATCTCCATCATCAGCCGAAATGCCAGGTCTGCTCTGGCCGTCGTCAGCACAACTTCATGAATACTCTCGGCTTCGCCCGTCACCAGTTGTGTTACGCCCGTGTCCGCAATCTGCTGCTGCTTGTCAGTCTCGTTTACGATGCCCTTCAACAGATCCGTGAAAGGCAGACCTTCTCGAGTCGACCCGCTGTCTTTGATTGACAACGGTGTCATCGAAGGCGGCGTCTGAGATAGCCCGTTAGGTCCGTAGAGTGACTGCAATGACATCAGCGGAGACCTCGCAGAAGTGACAGTGACTGCTCGGCCATCTGTCGGAATGTCTCAAGTGATTTCAGGTTTGCCTCATAAGCCCGACTGGCCGTTACCAAGTCCACCATTTCGTGCGAAATGTTGACGTTTGGCATTTTGACGTATCCGTCCGCATCCGCATGTGGGTGGCTCGGATTGTGAACTGAAGGTCCCGGTGTCTTGTCTGCAGTGATCCCCACAACCTCGACGCCATAAAGGTCACCGACATCGTGCGCCCCACCCCCCATCGCGTTCTCCATCGCAGCGGCGAATGTGACCTGTTTCCGCTGATATGGCCCGCCCTCCGGGGTCATCGTTGAGTCGATATTCGCAATGTTGTTGGCGGCGATTTCCATTCGCAGCCGCTCTCCAGTCAGCCCGGACGCGCTGATCTCCATACCCGACAGAATCTTACCGAATGCCATCACACGCCTCCTTTCATTTCAATCTGCCGCGGTCTTTTATGATCCCTCAATCGCCAGTCGCATTCTTTCGAGATGGCTTCCCAGCAACTGCACGTAAGTTTGCTGCAGCATCGCGTTCTTATTCATCTGACCAATTTCTCGATCCACGTCGACGTTGTTTCCGTCGGCTTTTGTCTTGAGTCCTGGTGTCTCCACAATCTCCGGAGAAGCCTGCCCGACGCCATGGCCCTGCAGTTCCTGAGCGAGTTGCAACTCGAATTCCACATCCATGCGACGGTAGTTAGGGGTAGTCACGTTCGTCAGGTTATTGGCGATCACTCGCTGGCGCATTTCCGACGCTTCGATCAATCGCCCCAGCAAGTCAAATTGAGAGTTGATGGACTGCACAAACAAACCTCCACGTTGGGTCGGTGAACCAGCCAACCGTGAAGTCTTCAGGGGTGCTCCGGAGTCGTTCCCAAAGCCCTTAAAGAGACCTCACTGGATCGGCATCGGCAGGGCCGGGGTAATCGCTACAATCAGAACATCCGGCAAAGCTTATCTGGCTTACCAGTTCTCGAATCGCAAGGGTGCCGCCACTACAGACTGAAGGAAAACACTCGCAACAATGGGCGTTCACCTTGGATTTGCAGGTGGCCCTGTTCCTGAGAGCGCATCCATGAGGCCGAACTTTTTCATATCTCTGAGCGGTACCGGCGTTCAACCAATGAGCTGGTTTGGTGCATAATTCAACATCTCGCCAGTGCCATTCCACTCACAAAGATGTATGGTTCTGTCTCAATTCTCATCGCTCCAGAAATTCCTTCGAGCTCTCTCATGCAGGTTCCGCTTCCTCCCGCCGCTTCTACAGAAGCTCGCAACAATGCATCTATGTCCATCGACAGCTTATCCGCGCTGGAGATTGTGCAGCTCATGAATCAGGAGGACGCTCGAGTCGCCGCTGCGGTGGCGACGGAATCGACAGCGATCGCACAGGCCGTTGACCTCATCGCGCAAAGCTTCCGAACAGGCGGCCGACTCATCTACATGGGCGCGGGAACATCCGGTCGATTAGGCGTTCTGGACGCCAGTGAATGTCCACCAACATTCAGTGTGAAGCCCGGTATGGTGATCGGGTTAATTGCCGGTGGCAAAGCGGCGCTGACGTCCGCGATTGAAGGAGCTGAAGATCGTCGTGATGAAGGAGCATCGGATCTTCAGCAACTGGGATTAACAGCTAACGACGTTGTGATGGGAATTGCCTCCAGCGGCCGAACTCCCTATGTCATCGGCGGACTTGAGTACGCTCGCAGTGTCAGCGCTTCGACAATTGGCTTTGCCTGTAATGCCGGCTCA
>CANHVD010000652.1 GCA_947463775.1 Planctomycetaceae bacterium
CGGATACGTGAGTTCCGCAACTTTGAAGCCTTTGTTGAGACGTCCGTGAAGCCATGGCCCAATGATTAACTGCTGCTTGCCACGCGAGTTCTCGCCACCGTGATGCTGCCGTCCCTGAAAACTGGCGATGGAACCCTGGTTCATAAAGTCGTACCAGCTTCCGATCGTGAAGCAAGGCACGTTCATCTTTGCGAAGTGAAGTGAGCAGTCTTCGTCCTTCCAGTAGTCATCGAAGTTTGGATGCA
Source organism: Planctomycetaceae bacterium (assembly GCA_947463775.1). Lineage (GTDB taxonomy): Bacteria > Planctomycetota > Planctomycetia > Planctomycetales > Planctomycetaceae > SXXK01. The sequence continues at coordinate 246 of CANHVD010000652.1, forward strand.
TCAGCCATTCCTGGAGCAGCCGATCATTGTCTTCAGGATTGCGACAGTTGCCTCCCAGCGATTTAAAGCGTGCCGGGCGATTGGTGCCACCGATACGATACCCCTCATGAAACAGGCTGAGTCCTGTATCAACCATGTACTGTGCCGTCAGATGCGGCGGCTGAGTGACGGCAAGAAAATTCTGAGCATAGCCTGCCTGAGAACTGCCGAACGTTCCAACCTTGCCAGTGCTCCATGGTTGAGTTCCCAGCCATTCACAGGCGTCGTGTCCATCCTTCAGTTCGCCCCAGCCAAGGGCTCGATAACCAACCCATGTTCCTTCGGATTTATGTGTACCTCGATAATTCACCATCGCGACGACATAGCCTGCCTCGGCCAATCGTGCCGCGGCCTTGCGAGTTCCCGCGCCGCTGATATCGGCATATCGCTGCTCGAACAACGCTGGCCATGGTCCCTGACCTTGAGGGAAGTAGAGATAAGCCGAGAGATGCTTTCCATCTCGCATCGGGATCATCTGATGTTTCTCTGTCACCGTCCCCAGATCTACATCCTGAAATGCGTAGACTTTCGACTGCAGGACCAACGCACACATCAACATCAGCAGCAGGATTCGCATTCTTAAACTCCGTCAGTTATGTTGGCGGGACAGTCTTGATGATCGCAGGCTGGTTAATCTAACTGCGTCCGAGGCCGGAGACGAGCGAACCGGCAAATGAATGCCTGTGACGAAAGGAATCCCGTCGACGGAGCGACGGGTGTACGGTACACCCGTCGCTCCGCCGACGGGATTGTTTCGCCCGCAGCATCACCGCTCCTCGAATTGCGAAACACACTTCTCAACGGTACAAGCCACCTCAGCACAAGCCACCTCAGCAGCATCCATTCGAAGTTTCAACAGCGAGGCTCAAAGATGTCCCGAGTTGATCGTCGTCGTGTTCTGGAAACACTCAGTCTGATTGGTATTGGAACAGCCACGTTCCAGCGGGCGTTGTCAGACGAGGTTGTGACGCAGGCAGGGCTGACTCTGGAGCAGATCACTCATGCGGAATGGGTAGCCGGAATTACGCTGACCGATGAGCAGCGAACTGAATTGACGGGGCGGCTGAACGGTGTTCGAGACGATGCCGTGCAGATTCAGAAGATACCCATCCAGTATGACGCACTACCTTCGTTTCGGTTTGATCCGGAGATGGCCGATCCGGCTGTCAAAGTGCGTGCCTCAGCGATGCCTGTGTGGTTGCAGGATGGTGTCGAGGAAAGCTCCGTAAAGGTTCCGCCTGAAAATGCTAATCCCGCAGCGCCCGGCGATCTTTCGTTCCTGACGATTCGTGAGCTGGGAAGTCGTCTGCGTGCCAGACAGATTACTGCAGTTCAACTCGCCGAGTATTGTCTGAAGACCCTTGAAGAGAAAAATGGAACGCTCAATTGCGTGATCACTCTGACCAGAGATCTCGCCATGAAGCAGGCCGAGCGAGCCGACAAGGAACTGGCTTCCGGACATGATCGCGGCCCTCTGCACGGAATACCATGGGGAGCCAAAGATCTGATTTCCGTCGCCGGCTATCCCACAACCTGGGGCGCGACGCAATTTCGGGATCAGCAGTTTGCAACGGATGCCCGTGTTGCTCAACGACTTGATGAAGCAGGAGCTGTGCTGGTTGCCAAGTTGTCGTTGGGTGCGTTGGCGATGGGCGACAAGTGGTTTAATGGACAAACAAAGAACCCGTGGAATCTCGAGCAAGGTTCCAGTGGGTCGTCGGCAGGGTCTGCATCAGCCGTTGCTGCGGGGCTGGTGCCTTTTGCCATCGGCAGTGAAACGCTGGGAAGCATTGTTTCTCCCGGCCGTCGTTGCGGAGTCGTTGGTCTGCGTCCAACCTTTGGCCGCGTCTCCCGCGCAGGTTGCATGGCGTTATCCTGGACCATGGACAAAATTGGGCCGATGGCTCGCACGGCCGATGACTGTGGCACCGTTTTGGCGGCGATTCATGGTCGCGATGATGCAGATCCGACAACTGTCGATCGATGGTTTCACTGGCCGGTTAAAGCCGACCTTTCCAAACTGCGAATTGGACGAGTCACCAATTGCGACACATCACCACCCGATCACGTGGCTCTGGATATTCTTAAAGAACTGGGAGCCACGATCGTCGATATTGAGCTGCCTCGAAGCATTCCGGATTCTCCCTTGAGCAGCATGCTGGATGTTGAAGCCGCCTGCATCTTTCAGCCTTTGACTCGAACAGGAAATACTGACGGACTAAATTCGTGGGGCGACATTTTCAAAGCCTCTCATTTCGTCTCGGCAGTCGACTACCTTCAGGCCTCTCGTGCAAGATTCGAACTGATGAAACAGATGGCTCGCGTGTTTACGTCTGTCGATCTTTACATTGGCGGAGATGATTTGGGCATCGCCAATCTGACGGGCCATCCGTGCATGACACTACCCGTCATGATGGCCGACGTGCAACCTCAGGCAAGACCGCTGTGCTGTACGCTGACATCAGGCCTGTATGACGAAGCCACATTGCTGGCTGTTGCAAGACTGATCGAAAGCAAAGCCGACATCGTGAAGCATCGGCCGCAGTGATGGTGACCAATGAATCAACGAGATACTGTGCGTTCCGTAAACGAAGAAGTTTGGAGACAAAATCATGTTTACAAAATGATGGAACAAAACGTTGAGAGTCCTTCGTCAGCGATTGGATTTTCATCATTTTGTACCCATCATTTTGTCTCCCCATAGAAACTCGTTATCTCGGCAAGACCGATCTAAGCACCTACTGAGCTGCTAACATAGCCTCAATCACTTGTTGCTTATTCGCCGATCTTCAGCAGCGTCTTGCCGAGCTTCGATGAATCTTCCGCCGACATCACTGCCTGACGGACTTCATCCAGTGAAAATGTTTGCGCGATTTCTGAGCTGAGCACTCCGGACTGAATCAGGTTCGTGAGTTTTCGAACGAGCCCGAGCTTAAACAGCAGGCTGGTCTTGTTCATGAAGTTGCCCAGCCAGAAACCTTCAACGCGGCTTTCCACTGTCATCAGCGTGCGTGGAGAAAACTGCAAAGGCTGTCCGCTCAGTGTGCCAAACGCCAGCATTCGTCCATCCAGACCGAGGCTGCGAAGAACGGCCGAGCCGGTTTCACCACCGACCGCGTCGACGGCATACTTCAGTCCTTCAGGTCCCACGACAGCTCGAATTTGTTCAGTCAGGGTGGCTGGATTAGCTGAATCATCGAAGGCGATAATGTGGTCGGCGCCAAGGCGACGCAGTTCTTCCGCTGTTGAAGAGCGACGAACAACGTTCAGCGTTCGAAAACCACAGTGCTTGCTCAGACGAATAATCATCCGGCCCAATGCGGAGCCAGCGGCGGTCTGCAGCAACCAGGCTCCCTGCGGGACCTTCAGAACTTCGCGAGTCATCACCCAGGCGGTCGCCGGATTCACAAAAAATGTGGCCGCCTGTTCCAGAGACAAGCTGCCGCTGATGGGAATCACCTGGCCGGCTGGAACGACAGCATATTCGGCCCAGTTGCCACCCTTTTTGTTCAGAACAACAACGCGTTTTCCGCGAAACAGTTTGCCCTTTAGGCCACCGCCCGAATCCTCCACGACACCGACACCTTCAAAACCCGGTGTTGCAGGACACTGAGCTGGGATCGTGTAATGACCTCGAATAAACATCAGGTCCGATGGGTTCACCGGAGC
>CANHVD010000653.1 GCA_947463775.1 Planctomycetaceae bacterium
GAATATCTGATCGGCCCTGAACAAGTCACGATTAGTCCGCCTCCTCGCTGGATTCCACCGGACCTGACCAAACAGGTTTTTGAACTCGCAGGACTGAAGGATCAGGAATCCCTGCAGGACCCGACGTTGAGCGAAAGAATTGCTGCCGCGTTCCATACTCATCCGTGGATTCAGAAAGTTGTGAGTGTCAGGAAGTCGTTTCCTGCGCGAGTTCAGGTGGAAGTGATTTACCGTGAACCAGTGGCGATGGTCCGAGGAATCGATGGGCATTATCCCATCGACAAGAACGGAATCCTGCTTCCGGCTCAGGATTTTGCTGACGCGGACGTCGAAAGGTTTCCTGTTATCGAACGCGTTTCCAGTGTTCCGATGGGCAAGCTTGGAGAATCATGGGGTGATCCCGCCGTGGCGGGTGCTGCTCGATTGGCGGCTGTCCTGAGTAAGCAAAAGGACGGTAAGTCATGGTGGAAGGAACTTGAACTCGTCAGCATCGTGGTTCCTCGCCGAGTCGCGTTGACTGAGAACGCCAATGAGCTTGAATATGAATTGAAGACGGCTGGTGGGTCACAAATTCTTTGGGGGCGAGGTCCGGATTCGACTCATCCTGGAGAATTGACCGTCGTGCAAAAGATCGAGCGACTGATTGCCTTTCGCAATGACTACGGCGGCTTCGATGATCAACATGGACCGTATCAGATTGATATTCGGCCTTGGCAGGGCATCAATCGAAGTTTCCTGGCCAAAGAACCGGGGGACACGGAAGCCCGCCAGCGTTTGTAGACGCTATCCGGCGCACGCTGCTCGAGGCGGCTGTAAGGCCGATCAATTAGGTTCGGAGACCAAGTTTGGAGACTCAATCGACTTCCCTGTACGGCGAGGTGCACCGTCGAAAGTCGGCTGAAGCCAACACTACAAATTGGTATTCTGTACGCGGCCGGGATTGCGGTAATGATCTGAATGCTATCTCCCGCGAACCACCGGCCTCCGTTTATGGCTCCTGAAGAATAGATCACACAGCTTTCGCCAGCGTGTAATAACTCAACTCGATTGAAACGCATGAAACATCGTTGGACACTAAAAACGCGAGATCTCACACCTACCGGTCGGCCGTTGTTGATGGGGATTTTGAATGTCACCCCCGACAGTTTTTCTGACGGCGGCCAGTTTCAGCTTGTCGAAAATGCCGTCGCACGCGCTTTGCAGATGGAAGCCGACGGAGCTGACATCATCGATATCGGTGGTGAATCAACTCGCCCCGGCGCGGAACCGGTCATGCTGGAGGAAGAGTTGCGAAGAACGATCCCCGTGATTCGTGAATTGGCAACGCGGGTTAGAACTCCGATCTCAATCGACACTACGAAGGCCGAAGTTGCACGGCAGGCCCTCGAAGCGGGTGCCGAAATTGTCAACGATATTTCAGGCCTGACTTTTGATCCGGAGATGCTGGAAGTTTGTCGGCTCCACGATGCCGGGATTTGCCTGATGCATATTCAGGGGACGCCTCAAACAATGCAGCAGAATCCGACGTACGTTGACGTCGTTCAGGAAGTCATTGACTTTCTGCAACAACAAGTCGATCGCTGTCTGATGGCCGGCATCCTGCCGGAACGAATGTGCATTGACCCTGGGATTGGATTCGGGAAGACGGCCGAACATAACCTCCAGTTGTTGAAGTCTGTGTCTCGCCTGCAACGGGACTTGCAGCGTCCAGTGCTCATCGGGCATTCGCGCAAACGATTCCTGTCGAAGATCCTCGGCCGTTCTGTCGACGAACGAGAATCGGGAACGATTGGCGTATCGATCGCACTTGCAGAACAGGGAGTTGATATCCTGCGAATTCATGATGTTCGAAGTGTGCGTGACGCCATAGTCGCATGGGACACGGTTCGCAGCAGCCATTCTGTGATCGGCCACACTTGAGGCAATGCGGTGAATGATTTATGCCGCGAACCCCACGTCCTCAATTCATGCCGTCCAGCGCATAGTTGCCCGGATCCGAGCACTCTTAAAACGTCTGTCCCGTCAGTCGCTCAAAGGCTTCAATGTAGCGTTTTGAAGTGCGTTCGATAACGGCTTTGGGAAGCTCCGGAGGCGAACTGTTTTTGTCCCAGCCTGATTGTTCAAGCCAATCCCTTACGAACTGCTTATCGAAGGACGCTTGTCCTCGGCCGGCTGCATAATCATCGGCGGGCCAGAATCGTGAACTATCCGGAGTCATGACTTCGTCGATCAGGATAATGTCGTGACCCTTCAATCCGAACTCGAACTTTGTGTCGGCGATGATGATGCCTTTGGTCTGCGCATGTGAGCAGCCTTCGTGATAAACCTGAAGGCTGAGATCTCGCAGTCGACGCGAGAGGTCTGATCCCACGACGTCGCACATCTGCTCAAATGTTATGTTTTCATCGTGGCCCGTTTCGGCCTTCGTTGCGGGCGTAAAGATCGGCTCCGGAAGCTGACTGCTTTCTTTGAGACCAGTTGGAAGCTTAATACCGCACACGGTTCCGGATTTCTGATACTCTTTCCAGCCGGACCCTGACAGGTATCCACGGACGACGCACTCAACAGGAACGACTTCGGTTTTCGTCACCACCATGCTGCGATCTGCGAGGCTGGAGATATCCGTCCCGGGTGGCAGCGGCAGGGTCGTCAGGTCGGTCGAAATCAGGTGGTGAGCCACTCCCAAACGAGCGAACCAGAACAGGCTGAGCCGAGTTAGAACTTCCCCTTTGCGGGGAATGCCATTCGGCAAAATATGGTCAAATGCACTGATTCGATCGGAAGCCACGAACAGCAGGCGATCGCCGAAATCAAAGACATCGCGGACTTTTCCGCGCCGAACGGGGATTCCTGGAATGGAACTCTGGAGCACAACGGACGACATGGACGACCATCTCAGAGGCAAAATGTGGGGATAGAACCGATGTTTGTGGACCGACTGCAGTCTACAAGGCACCCAGCGTTTGAACAATGAACCGACATTTGCCTAGACTGCGACGCCGCACCGGGATTTTTTTGATGAAGAGGCTTCGGGGAGTTTCATGGGGGTTATTCAGTTTCAAGTTGAACGCCCGGATCTCCTGCAGGCCGCATCGTCTCAGTCGCTGGTCGACTTTTTGATGTACGATGGCCGCGTTATCCCTGCGCGAGCGACTTTGAACGGAAATATACTGCGATGCGAGCGCATGCAGTCAGAGAGCGGTCAACTGAGACTGCTCTGGCCTCGATTCGACGGAAGCGTGCATGTTGTCCATACAACCAGCCTTCGCGAGCAGGCCGATCCGTATGGTTTGGAAGTTGAGCTTGCTCGTGGACAACTGTCTCGGCTGCGTAATCAGTTTTATGCGTGGAGTGGGGCAGGACTCGTGTCATCCCCGCAACTGGATAATTTGATCCACGATGCTCATCGTTCCTTCCGCGCCGCTGTGCTGCGGACTGAAGCCCCCGAGTTGTCGTCCGGGGCCGCGCTGCTTTCGATGGATCTCTCTTCTCGGGCCACCGATCTGCTGTGTCAGCACTATGTGGAACAGAGGCTGGGTTATCGCCGCAATCGCTCTGCTCATCTTCCGGTGTTTCTCGGCTGCCGCCTGAATCGTATTCCTGATGATCCAGATGCCTACTGCAGTGCGTTCAATGCTGTGCAGGTCGATACTCGCTGGAATACTTTGGAGCACGACGACGGCGAATACACGTGGGAACGACTGGATGAGCTTGTTGCCTGGGCTCAGGAGCGAAAACTGTTTGTGATGGGTGGCCCTCTGATGGATCTCTCCCAGGATTCATTACCATCGTGGCTCAAGAGCTGGACTGGAGATCTTGTCAATCTTCAAAGCTTCACGGCAGACTTCGTTGAAACCGTCGTGGGGCGTTATGTTGGACGTATTCGCCACTGGGAAGTTGTGACTGGTGCCAATCGTGGTGGAGTTGCAGACCTCGACGAAGAGCAGCGGA
>CANHVD010000654.1 GCA_947463775.1 Planctomycetaceae bacterium
AAGATGACGGCGGCAGGGAATCCGGATTCAAAAGCCACCTGCAGAAAGTTGTTGTGAGCGTGATTGATGTCCATCACCGCGAGGAATTTCTGAGGTTTCCCCGGACCAACGCCAAGCATTGGATGCGCTGTTGTGTGATGCCACGTGATCTTCCAGATCAAGGATCGAGGTGCCGCCGGCACAAATCCCACGAGCCGCATTTTAACCAGCAGTTGATGGACAAAGGGCGTTTGCAGAATATTGTCCAGAAAGTAGTACGTGGAGGCGATGCCTGTGATGAAGAGCACGGCCAGCCGCTTGTGGTTGAACAGAATATAAAGTGTCAACACAATCAACATGGCGCCGATGCCATTGCGAGACATCACAAGGAATACGGCCAGGCAATTCAGAGGCAACAGTATCAGCCATGGAAGTCGTCCCACACCTTTTGCTGCATCAAATTTTGAGAGTATCAGCGGCAACGTCATATTGATCTGAGCAGCCATCAGGTTTCCAGCTCCTGATGGATTCGAAATCAACCAGGCTTCCAAAGCGCTCAGGTGATAGGCCTGATACAGAATCCAGTATGTCAGAATCAGATTCGTCCCGAGAATCAACTGTCGACAGAACGAGGAGACATCTGTGGAAGAGAAGGCCAATGCCCCCAACGCGGCGTAACAGGAGAGCACGTGAATCGTACTGGAGATTTCTGCAGTGTTGACTTCTGCGGAAACCAGAGCCAAAACCATCAAAGCAATCGCACCAAACAAGAAGAATAAATACGCGCGAGCATGAGGGCTCAGGATGGCGCAGCCTGCGAGCATCAGCGATGCGACGCTGCCTCCCAGAAGCGTCGCTGTGTGAGAGTAGGCTGATGTCATCCCGGTTGTAATCAGGGCTGCAACAATCGCCGCAATCGTGGTTGATACGGAACGTTCTGCAGAAGCGTTCGGAGTCATGCGGTCCTCGCTTTTGCCGCTACTACTGATAAGTCCGACAGCAATGAACTGTGATCTGTCACGAACGCTTGCAGGGGGTTCAGATAGGGAAGCATCAGCAGTCCCGGCGATCGATAAATCTGGATCACGATCAGGAGATTCCAGAGGCTTCGTGAAACAAGATAACCAGCCGCAGCTCCCGTTAGCCCCCAGAACCCACCGAGGATGACGACAAGAATCAGCTGCAGGGGCCAGTGCCCGAAGAAAGCGCGAGCGTAGAAGTGCTGAAGTCCCATTGTTTGCATGACCGGAACAGTCGGGCCAGTGAGACAATCGATCAGCGTTGCGATCAACAGAACGGGCATCACATCGACAACCGTATGGTATTGTTGCCCGAGAACATGAATCAACTGTGGTGACATCAGCCAAACCCCCGCTGCGACCACAAATGCAGTCCAGAACGTTAGGGTTGCTGCACTGCGAACACAGTGCCTGGCCTGCGCGAGTTCGCCGCTCGCATGAAAACGAGCACATTGAGGAATCAGGCTTAAGCCCAGAACTCCCAATGGCACAGCTGGCAGAGCGGCATAGGGAATTGCCAAAGCGAAGTAAGCGGCGTCCTCAAAGCCACATCCGGCAGCAATCGCCATCGGCAGAGTCGATTGCGACGCCACCGCGCCGATCGATACGGCGACTAATGGCAATCCGCGGCGGAGTAAGACCAGGATCTCCTCGCGACTGACGCCCAATGCCAATTTGAATGCTGCTCTATGCAGGTCACGCAGGCGACCAGATGAAATCGATCCTGCAAAGATTAATCCGGATCCCGTGGCATAAATCGCGGCCATGCTTAACGCCGAGAATTTCCAGCCGAGAAAGTTCGAGATCAGCACGACAAAAATCACGACTGCGGGCAACAGAGTCTGTTCGGCCAACATCGCTCTGGAGGTCCCGATGATCGGCATGGCCGTCCACTGACGCAGGTAACTCAATGTGAGTGGCACGAGGATCATCGCGGCTGACAGAACTGTAGCCCTCCATTCGGATGACACTCCGGCGAACGATCCAAAAAACATAAACGCCATCAACAGAGTCAGCAGGACGCCGATTGACATGATCGTGCAGCGGTACGCAACGGCGATGGCTTTTGCCGATTCGCCAATTTCCGTTCCCAGCTGATTTGATGAATCATTTTTCTTTGTGCAGGCGAGAGTCTGCGAAAGAATTCGATCCGTTCCCAGCGGAGCCAGGGTGGCCAACAGCATCGCCAATCCCAGCGATGCACTGTAGGTGCCATATTCGGCCGGGCCCAGAAATCTGGCCAGCATCGTCGTGGAAACAAATACAAGCACAATCCCCACCGCGCGCACCAACAGTGCGCTAAGGGCGTCGGAGAGCCATGCTGAAGGTTTCCATTTCACTACGCAGCACGCTTTCGAAGAGCCGGTCGGAACGGAATTGTGGCACGACTGTATTCACCAAGAATTGAATGTCGTTCGCAGAAGTCACGCAATTCCGAAACGGACATCGCATTGTCTTCTGTGCTGACATAAGGATCAGTGACAACGGCGTTGATCAGATCGGGATAGTCATACGCGATATCTTCGTAGACGCTGCGGAACGCGGGCAGCACTGCGAACATCTCTTCCAGCTCGATGGTGCGCCGAGTTTCCTCATCGCTCATCAGCTCTTCGTAGAGTTTCTCGCCGGGCTTCGATCCAATCTCTGTGACTTCCATTTCCTCCGGAGCAATCCCCTGTTGAGGGGCGAGTTCCTCAAGCATCACCTGAGCCAGATCCGCGATTCGGATCACCGGCATTTTGGTGACAAAGACTTCTCCGCCACGAGCTTTCTCAGCAGCCGCCAAAACAAGCCGACAACTTTCTTCCAGCGTCATGATGAAGCGAGTCATCCGCCGATCCGTCAGAGTCACAGGTCCGCCCTGTTCGATCTGTCGGGCAAAGATCGGAATCACGGATCCTCGTGAGCCGAGCACGTTCCCAAATCGAGTCGAACTGAAGATGGTGCGTCGTCCCATCTTAAGGCTGTTTGCAGCCGTGATGAGTCGTTCGCCCATCAGCTTGGAGGTCCCCATCACGTTCGTGGGATTTACGGCTTTGTCGGAGCTAGTGAAGATCACACGTTCGACATCATTCGCCAAAGCGGCCTGAATGACGTTCTTGACACCCATGATATTCGTCTGCACGGCATCAAACGGAGCACGTTCGCAGAGTATCACATGCTTCAATGCTGCCGTGTGCAGGACGATATCAACGCCGCTGCACATGAGTTGCAACTTGTCGGCATCGCGAATATCACCAATCTGACAGAGACTTGCGACATCGCTTTCCGGGTGCTTGCGACGATATTCCTGTAGTTCCTGTTCAAGAAAGAAGATTTCCGATTCGTTTGTATCGACGACTCGAATCTCTTTCGGCTCATGAGCCAGCAACTGCCGCACAATCTCGCGCCCGACCGTTCCGCAGCCGCCAGTGACAAGGATGGTTTTGGAAGTGAAGAAGGTCATTGGTAGGGTTTTCGGTTTGAGTTTTGAAAACAACACTGGCGAGCCGGGTGCGTCAGCCCCCGGGTACTTCCTGCGGTCCGGGGACTGACGCCGCCCGGCTCGCCAAATCCATTTTTTCAAACTAAGCCGCTCGGTTACGGTAAAGACTGTGGTCAATGACCTGAGCCATGGCTTCGGTATCCAGGCTGTATCCCAGATGTCGATTAATCTGTGCAATCGTAGAAGCTGGTCGTGACAGCAACTCGTTGTAGCTGACATTGATCAGCTTGAGATGCGTCTGTGATGGCAACCACGAATAGAACTGCCGCAGGACTCGTTCAAAGAGTTCCTTGATTTCTTCATCGGGGATCTCAGTCTTGATCCCATTGCGTAACAGCATGGCGCGCTGCGATTGAATGATTTCGTCGATTTGTCGTCGCATGAAGACAACGCGATACTCGCGGTCCTTCGGGAGATGCTCCAAAAGGTTGTAGACCATCTTGACCGAGTGAC
>CANHVD010000655.1 GCA_947463775.1 Planctomycetaceae bacterium
CGTTATGATTTCGTTGCGGTATGTGATTGACTCAGATTGGATGTCGACGTTTCCGACATCCAAAGCGAGAGCCGGCATGATGCAATTTTCGAGAGGCTGCCACCGCTCGCCGCGAGCCTGACTTTTCTGGCGTTGGGGCTGTGCAAAGTCTACGGCTGGCGCAAGGGTGTGGTCGGTGGAGGCGGAAGGCCGGCCGTTTGCCGACTTCAGGGACGCTGTCCCAGCTCGAGCAAAGAGGTCAATTTCGGCTTTATGATTCTGATGCTCTGTATCGGGCTTCTGAACCTTGGGTTGTTCTTCTTCCTGCCGTCGAAACACGGATGATTTGAAACAATTGGACGTCTCGGCGGGGCTCAGCTGCCGAGTGGTCGATTCCACAGAATCAGATGGGCAATAACAGACATAAACCAACACACGACAAAGAAGACCGGCAGCCATGCCATGATGCGAATCCTGCGCGACATCGCAGTCGTCTTCGGTGAATCATCGGACGCAGTCTGCTCCGCAAGAGCTTCCCAGCTGCTGACCCACCATAACACGCTGACCACCAGGGCAATTGCTGAAACCGCGGCGCGATGAGGATTCGTGTCGGCCGTCCCCAACGCGGCAACGAGAAAACTGCTGGGGATCAGAAAGACTTCTGTCACCTTGAGAAGATCCGGATTCCATGAACTGCTCATAGGAGCCTCTAGAGAAAGTAGTCTGGTGTCAAATTATCTGTCGCGGATGATATCGCGGAGTCACTGGTTTGAACGGAAAAGATCTCCGAAGAAACATCTCAATCAGATGCACTCAATTCACAGGCAGAAAGCTTCACAACATTATCGGTGTCTTACCAGTGCGTCCCGGAATCTCCTGCACATAACGTGGCACCGCGTAGCCGGGAAGGCGTGACGCCAGTTCACGCAGAAGTTCGACACCTCGCGACTTCGCCACTTCAAAGTGCGCTGTTCCGCTGACTTGATCCAGTTGATGTAAGTAGTATGGCATGACGCCGATGTTGACCAGTCGTCGGCTGAGAGCTTCCAGAGCGTCGACCGAATCGTTAACTCCAGCCAGTAGAACCGACTGGTTGAGAACAGGGACGCCACTGCGGACCATCTCCCGCAGAACGACTTCGCAGTCGTCCGCGATTTCGTTGGCGTGGTTCGCATGCACGACAACAATCGGCTGCGATCGCAATCCCGTCATCAGCTTCAAAAGGTCACTTGTGATTCGCGACGGCAGTACGATGGGGAGTCGGGTGTGGAAGCGAATCCGTTCGATGTGCGGAATAGCGTCAATCGCTGAGCACAGTGCCTGAAGCCGCTGATCGCTTAGCATCCATGGATCGCCGCCACTGAAGATGACTTCGGTGATGGACGTGTCGGACGCAATTTCTGAAATCGCTGGCTGCCAGTCATCGAGCCGCCGTGGTTCGGCTTCGTAAGGGTATTCTTTGCGAAAGCAATAGCGACAATGCACCGCACAGGCACTGGCCGCAATCAGGAGAACTCGCCCTTCGTACTTCTGAATCAGCCCGTCGGTGCGACGGGCGGCGAGATCACCGACGGCATCGGAAACGAATCCATCGACGATCGCAGCTTCGGCGGCTAGTGGCAGAACCTGGCGAAGAAGCGGGTCAGAGGCGTCCCCGGGCCGCATCCGCTTCAGGAAATTCTCCGGCACGAGAACCGGGAATCGTCGCAGATATTCAGCGTTCTGGTCAGAAATCCCCAACCGAACCATCGCGGTTTCGAGCGACTCGTGCGGCAGAACCAGCCCGAGTCGCCGCAACAGTTCGTCGGCCGAGCGGACAGCCTTCGCCAGTTCGCGCTGCCATGATCCGTCCGCAGAAGCGTCAGATGAGGCATCAAAGCCGAAATCTGTAGTGATTGGGTGTGGAACGGGCAGCATTCAGGATTCACTCGGACACAGGGTTCTGATAACGTACGCGGCCAATTTTCAGGGTTTCCTTTAGGGTCACGGTGTGACAGGAACCCCGGCTACTCGGCTGTTCTGCCAAGTAACGACCAGAAGATAACAGACTCAGAGAAACGACTCCAATGGGCACCATCAACGCGGGCGAATTCAAAAAAGGAATCAAGGTAATTATCGACGGCGAGCCCTACGAAATGCTCGAAAGCTTTTTCGTAAAGCCGGGCAAGGGACAAGCTTTGTACCGCACCAAGCTTCGCAATCTGATCAAGGGCAGCCAGTACGAAAAAACCTACCGCAGCGGCGATGCTCTGGAAGCTGCGGACGTGCATCGTAACGACGGAGTTTATTCTTACCGCGACGGCGACAATTACGTCTTCATGGATAACTCAAATTTTGAACAACACAGCCTGGCAGCGGAAGTCGTGAAAGACGACATGCGATGGCTGATGGAAGGTGCGACCGTTGGTCTGCTGTACTGGAACGGTCAGTTGATCAGCATGAGTCCTCCACAGCAGGTCATTCTGAAGGTGACTTATACAGAGCCTGCTGTTCGCGGCAACACTGCCACCAACGTTACCAAGCCGGCCACCGTTGAAACGGGTGCTGAGATTCAGGTGCCTTCGTTCATTAAAGAAGGTGATAACGTCAAGATCGACACCGAAAGCGGCCAGTATATGGAACGCATTCAGTAGTTGAGTTGTTTAGAAATTTCGGGCGAGCGGCAGGGCGTTAGCCCTCCGAGTGAGTTCTGCTGCTCGGAACGCTGATGTCCTGCCGCTCGCCTGATGTCACAAGTCCTCAGAATCCATTGATTGTCAAATGTCAGAGAATCCTCAACATAACGGGCGACTTTATATCGAGACTGTTGGCTGCCAGATGAACATGCTGGACAGCGAGCTGGTCGTTGCCGCGTTGCGCAAAGATGGTTACGAACTGACGGACAATCCCAAAGAAGCCGACACGATTCTGTTCAACACCTGCAGCGTGCGTGAACACGCAGAGCATAAGATCTACAGTGCTCTGGGCCGTCTGAAGTTCAGCAAGCGAACTCGGCCTCAGAAGGTGATTGGCGTAATGGGCTGCATGGCCCAGAAGGATCAGGATCTGATCTTTCAGAAGGCTCCGCACGTCGACCTTGTCGTGGGAACCGGACAATTGGCTGAGATTCCTCGACTGATCCGGGAAACTCGTGATGCGGCCGAACGAACTCAGGTAAAGGCCGTCAGTCTGGGACGTCGTGAAGGCTCTCGTGAAGAAGTCTCCGACAGCTTCCAAAGCTATGATCCGCTTCGCGATCCTGAAATGCGACCAACGCCGTTTCAGGCTTTCGTTCGCATCATGATCGGCTGCGATAAGTTCTGTACCTACTGCGTCGTCCCGGCGACTCGCGGTCCGGAACAGAGCCGTCCACCGGCCCACATCGTCCGTGAAGCTCATGTGCTGGCGGGTCAGGGTGTGAAGGAAATCACGCTGCTCGGGCAAACGGTCAACAGCTACAAGTACACGGAAGACGGTCGTCTGGTGCGACTGTCAGATTTACTGAGCCAGCTGAGTGACGTTTCGGGGATCGAGCGAATTCGGTTCATCACCAATTTTCCTCGCGACATGACCGACGACTTGCTGCAGGCGGTGCGTGATCTTCCGAAGGTCATGAAGTACCTGCACGTGCCACTTCAGTCTGGATGCAATGATGTTCTCAAACGCATGAAGCGCGGCTACACGGTGGAAGAATACCGTGAAATGATGCACCGCATTCGGGAGTACGTTCCAGGCTGCTCCGTATCCAGCGACTTTATTGTGGGGTTCTGCGGCGAGAGCGAAGAGTCGTTTCAGAAGAGCATGGATCTGATTCGTGAATGCCGGTTCAAGAACAGCTTCATCTTTAAGTACAGCAAACGCGAAGGCACCAAGGCGTTTGACCTGTTCGAAGATGATATTCCGGATGAAGTGAAACGCCGCCGCAACAACGAGATGCTCGATCTGCAGAATGCAATCAGTGAAGAGGACAAC
>CANHVD010000656.1 GCA_947463775.1 Planctomycetaceae bacterium
ACGGGATCCAGTGTACTCTTGACCGACAAGTCGCCGACCTTCAGCAACTGAGCGGCAGCGTCCGGTGATTGCTTAAAGGTCTCTCGATCAGACTGCAGCCCTTCTGCAAGCACCTGCTGTTCTTGTGCCGAAGGCGCACGCCCAATGACGAGTCGAAATCCGTAGGTCAGTCGATCCGAATCTGTTGAGCCGCCCTCCTGGACCATGCGCAGAGCCAAGCCACGCGCCGCTTCCACGAAGGTGACTTCATTCAGCAGAGCCAGAGCCTGCAACGGGGTATTCGTTCGAGATCGCTTGATCGTGCAGACTTCTCGATTGGTCGCATCGAACAGCAGCAGACTTGGCGGAGCGGCCGTGCGTTTCCAGATCGTATACATCGTGCGACGATAAAGCCCTTCGCCTTTATCGTGCTTGTATCCACGCAAGTCACCGTACTTGCTGGTTTCGTCCCAGACACCTTCCGGCATATACGGGCGAACGCTGGGACCGCCAATCTTGTTGACCAGCAGACCGCTGACAGCTAGAGCCTGATCGCGAATCAGCTCGGCCGACAGACGAAAACGAGGACCACGAGACAACAGTCGATTGTCGGGATCAAGGGCGAGTCGATCCTTGTCAGTGTGAGATGTCTGCCGATACGTCGCGCTCATCAGAATCAGTTTCTGTAACGCTTTCATATCCCAGGCCTGAGCGGACTTGTCAACAACCGCAGGCAGTGTCGTCGGATGCATAAATTGATCGGCCAGCCAGTCGAGCAGTTCCGGGTGACTTGGATATTCAGCCTGCGCTCCAAAATTCTCGCTGGTCTTTACAAGACCTGTGCCAAAGAATCGCTCCCATTCCCGATTCACCCAGACTCGCGCGGTCAAGGGATTCGTATCACTGACAACCCACTGCGCGAACCCGAGTCGATCGTTGCTCGCGCCTTCAGGCAGCGGAGGCAAAAATGCTGGTGTGGCTCGCTGAACTTTATCCGTCGGGCGATCGTATTCACCGCGAGTCAGAATGAAGGCTTCTCGCGGCGTCGTTTCTTTCATGACCATCGTCGTCGGAAGGTTGGCATTGAACTCCACAACTTTTGCCTCCGCATCCGTCAGAGCACTTTGCGCTGTTCGAATGGGATTATCTGTTTGCTCGCGAAAGTACTTCTGCAGTTGAGCAGTCTGGTCAGCACTGCGGGACTCCTGAGCAAGATTGAGAATGGCCCGAACATCGGCGGGTAGCCCACCATCGCCCAGACCGACCTGATCGCTGTCCGCATCCGAAACAGAAAGTCGAATTCGCCCAGCATTGTGATCCCCAAACTGCGAATCGTGAGTGATGCGAATGATCAACACCGAACCCGCAGCAGCCTCGACCGGACTTTCCGGTGCAAAGAAAACGCGGCGAGCAATCTTCTTGGCGGGGTCATTCCCGTCGATGGCCCAGCCAAACGCTTCGGTGCCTCGCCCCTCTGTCGGCCGAACATCCAGACAGATTTTTGCCGCTGTGTAGTTTGGCTGCTCATAGTCCGCCTGAACTTTCTTCAACGCTACGGCAACAGGAGATGCATCGCCGACTTGCAGCTCCGCAGAGACACCCGTCAACACAAAGTTCCCGTTGAACCCTCGCCCCAGACTCTGAGCGGGGAGAGATGCATCGGGCAATGTTTCCAGCAGAATGCCCGACAGGCGATTGGACTCCAGAGGAATCTCAATTCGGTATTCATCGTTCGCAGGATTTGTCCCTGAGGCCAGCCAGGAGCCATCGCCCTGCCGAGTCATCGTCGCACCACCGACCGAAGTGACGCTGCGAGGCTCAAGCGTTTGCCAGACCGGCCGGGTCTCTCGTGCTTTGACATGAACTTCCCACGGAGTCATCAGCTCGGGCAATGTCTTTGCTACGTCATCGCGTCGAATTGTCGCCGTGGCCACCGCTTGCTGCAGTTCTGTTCGCTGCTGTTCCAACTCAGGCGTTAACAGCGTCATCAACGGAGGAGTATTCTCGGCCCGTCTTGTCGTCGGAGCCAGTACACCGGATTCTTCGACTGAGTTGAAGTACGCAAAGAGCTGATAGAACTCACGCTGCGAAACCGGATCGTATTTGTGATCATGACAGCGACAGCAATTCAGAGTCAGTCCGAGCCATGTCAGCCCTGTCGTTTCGACTCGATCAATAACCGTTTCCACAAACCATTCCTGTTCAATCCGACCGCCTTCTCCGTTCAGGCGATGATTGCGATTGAACCCCGTCGCGATAATCTGATCCTGAGTCGCATTGGCCAACATGTCACCGGCCAATTGCTCAATGGTAAATTGATCAAACGGCATGTTGGAATTGTAAGCCTTGATCACCCAGTCGCGCCACGCCCACATTTCGCGACTGCTGTCGACCTGAAATCCATTGCTGTCGGCGTAGCGAGCATTGTCCAGCCAACTGATCGCCATGCGCTCGCCGTAATGCGGTGAGGCGAGAAGGCGATCGACAACATTCTCCCAGGCCTTTGGCGACTTATCTTTCAGGAACGCGTCAATCTCTTCCAATGTCGGCGGCAACCCGGTGATATCCAAAGTCGCGCGGCGCAGCAAAGTAACGCGATCGGCTTCCGAAGACGGCTTCATGCCCTGTGACTGCAGTTTCGCGATGATGAACGAATCAATCGGATTGGCAACTAAGGAAGCAGATTCGGTGGAGACCTGAGGCACTGCCGGAGATTGCACTTTTTCAAACGCCCAATGTCCCTCGTACTTCGCTCCTTGTTTGATCCAGCGGCGGAGTGTTTCGATCTGCTCTGCCGTGAGCACTTTTCCTGACTCAGCGGGCGGCATGTGGAGGTCTGAATCAGCCGATGTCACTCGCTTCAACAATTCGCTGTTATCAGGATCATTGGGCACAATCGCAGCCGCGCCGGATTCGGCGGGCTTCATCGCAGCGTCTCGTTGATCAAGACGCAGTCCCGCGGCTCGATGAGCATCGTCGGGACCATGACATTGAAAACAATTCTCAGACAGGATCGGCTTCACATCGCGATTGAAATGAACGTCATCCGCATGGCTGAATGGCAGCAGTGATAAGTACAGAACTGCCATCAAACAGGTGATAGGCCAGCGAGATATGCAGATCCGGTTCATGGCAGGAAGCTCGGCAGGAAGAAATCAAACGCAGAAACGCTCGGCCCAAGTTAAGAACCGGCTTCAGATGATCGCAGGTTTGAGGACAAATTAAAGGCTTACTCCTTGTTTCGTGGTTGTTTCGTCTGTGACACAGGACCAGATGTTGAGACGTATCTCGTTCACGATTTACTGTTGATCCACTTTTGGTCTGCTTCGAACACCAAACAAAGATGCCTCAAAACCGGGAACGGTTAATTGCATTCGAAGGGCTTTTTTTGATAATTCGCGGCTCTCTCCTTTCACGGATCTCCCTTCTGTTTAAATGAAAGTCCACTCCATGATGAAGTGTTTATTTCGGGCTGTCCGCCTTGTCGCCACATGCGTGGTGATCGTGGGCAGTTCATTCACCGCTGAAGCACAGCAGAAGCAGCCAAATATCCTCGTCATTTGGGGCGACGATATCGGCACGTGGAACATCAGCCACAACAACCGTGGCATGATGGGCTACAAGACGCCAAACATCGATCGAATCGCTCGCGAAGGCGTTGGTTTCACCGACTATTATGCTCAACAGAGCTGCACAGCAGGTCGCGCGGCATTCATCAGCGGCAGCGTTCCAGTTCGCAGCGGCATGACGAAAGTTGGTATGCCGGGAGCTAAAGAAGGCTGGCAGAAGACCGACGTGACGATGGCGACTGTTCTGAAAAGCCTCGGCTACGCGACAGGCCAGTTCGGTAAGAATCATCAGGGCGATCGCGATGAGCATCTGCCGACCGTGCATGGTTTCGATGAGTTCTTCGGCAACCTGTACCACCTCAACGCGGAGGAAGAA
>CANHVD010000657.1 GCA_947463775.1 Planctomycetaceae bacterium
GACGGGGTATCTTCGTATGGTTCCAAGCATCAAAAAAACATCCCGGCTGGGCAAGTGTTTTGGGCCTCTAAAACGTTCAGTCTGCCTTCGGGCTGGAGATTAGACAACATCTGAGCACTTGACCACCGTCGGGCCAGTGAGATATTCAACGAAGGTTATGGAGTTGCAGGGGATTTCCGGGACAGAAGCTCTCTGCCGGCATCATCCTTGCCCCACATCTTTTCAGGCAGTCCCTGAAAACAAGTGAACTGCCGATCGTTGAAGTCGTTCCGGGGAAAACGCAACTGGGGCGGAGCAACTCACGCATTCTGTTTAGCAGGCTTGACGCCAACTCTATTCGAACACGGGTTGAGACAATCAGAAAGCGGGACTGCTGTAGCGAATTGTAATGGGTGTCAATCGACGCGATTCAGCCAGTGCAGCGGACGCCTGCGAGTATGCGCTACGGCAACGACCACGATTTCATCAGGACGACAAACGTAAACGACGGCGTAAGGAAACCGATGCAGCATTCGCCGCCGAATCTCATGAGGACCGGAGTAGTATTCAAGCTGCGGGGCGCAGAGCGGATTCTCACGAATCACATCAAATGCAGAACGCATTTCTATGAAAAAGTCGTCAGCAAGCCCCGATCGCCTGTCTTCATACCAGAGCGCGGCGGCGATCGCCTCGCCATCCGCAGCTGGCAGCACTCAAAAATTCACGGCGAGCCCTGACGGTTACGATGCTCTGCAATCGCTTGTTTCAAATGTTCCAGTGATTTATCGAAATCTACCGTCGAAGTCTCACCGCGATCATCGGCCGTTATTCGGCGGTTGATCTCGTTGGACCAGACCTCGCCAATCTCCGGCGACGAGAAATGCCCTGTTGCCATTTTCTGCTCCAGCATATCTGCCACGAACGCCTGATCGGCAGGTGGCAATGTCAACGCCTTCGCCAGGATGTCGTCTCTCGTTATCACAGGACGTCCCTCACCAAATCACGATAGCAGAGCATCACGAGCAACAATCTTCGCACGCCCCCCTCCACCTGTCGAGTGGTGATCGGAAAAAACACTTTGCACAAATTCAGTGGTCATCTGGCCTTGGCTGAACACGCACCATGCTGCAGGGGGATCAATGCAGTTGATCAAGCTTTCGCAACAGGCCACTTCCGCGGTGCACTCTGGACACACACCGCCGTCGCGATACTCCAGAGAAATCAGCACCGACTCGCGGCCACATTGAGGTCTCCACGTGTGGCCTCCCAAGCGTTCTCCAACCCCAACAACAACCGATAAAGAACCTTAAAACCGTACTCGCTCAGAACACTATTCTCTCCTTCTCAAAATCCGAGTCAATTCACCACACTGCCACCAAATTCCACGAAAAAAAGTTTTATCAGGCAAGCCTCGGCCACGCCTGTTGGTTGTCGCGCACACGGATCGCGGCAAACCGCGAAGTCCGGCCCGGCAGGCAGCAGATATCGAAATCGGCTGCCAAACCTCTTGAACAGCGCGCGTCGGAAGTCGCTGGTTGTTCTTCGATTGGAGTGTCTACAATACAGGCGGCGAGCGGTAACTTCTCGGATGAATTCCACCGCTTCCTGAACATCTGGATGAGGTTTGCATGCGTCGATTTTTTCTGAGCATCTTGATTCTCTGCCATCTGAACATTGCCGGATCAGCGGTTCGCGCTGATGAGCAAAGAACAGTTGACGAATCCGTCCGCAAGTCCGGCGCCACCCCAGATCTGAGCTTCCAATTGCCGACACTGGATGGCCAACTGGTCGCGATCGACAAAGCTCCGGATGTGAAAGCGACCGTAGTCTGTTTTCTGGGCGCGGAATGCCCAATGGTAAAAATCTATAGTCCTCGACTGATTGCGTTCGCTAATCAATTCAGTGCGCAAGGTGTTCGATTTGTCGCGGTGAACAGCAATCGCCAGGACACACTGGACGATATTCGTGGTTATCTCAACCAGCATCCGTTGCCGTTTCCATATGTCCGAGATGAAGGCAATGCGGTGGCCGATCAATTTGGTGCCGCGAGAACTCCCGAAGTCTTTGTGCTGAACTCGGAATTGCAAATCGTTTACCACGGTCGCATCGACGATCAGTATGAACCCGGAATTAATCGTCCTGCAGCAACTCACAATGATCTGCGAAACGCGATCGAGCAAACTCTGGCCGGGCAACCAGTGGCCGTGGCTAAGACACCTCCAGTCGGTTGCATGATTGGAAAAATTCGGCGTCCAGTGACACCATCACCCGAAGCCACTGTGCAGGTGACGTATTGCGATCAGGTTGCTCGAGTGCTTCAGAAGCATTGCATCGAATGCCATCGCGCGGGGGAGATTGGCCCGTTTGCTTTGGACTCATACGAAGAAGCTGTTGGTTGGGCCGACACGTCTTTGGAGGTCATCGACAATGGCCGGATGCCACCGTGGCATGCGTCGTCTGAACACGGCACGTTTGCGAATGCTCGAGATATGCCAGCGGCCGACAAGGAGATTATTCGGCAGTGGATCGCGGCCGGGATGCCAAAAGGCGATGAATCGAAAATGCCGGAACCTGCAAACTTCGCAAGTCTCTGGGCCGATGGTCAGAAGCCTGATCTCGAAATCGCGATGCGAGCCGAACCTTATAAAATCCCAGCCGAGGGCACTGTTGAATACCAATATTTTGTGATCGATCCCGGCTTTACGGAAGAAAAATGGGTCAAGGCGGCGCAGGTGATTCCCGGCAATCGTTCGGTTGTCCATCACGCGATCGTGTTTATCAGACCGCCCGACGATCAGCCGTTTCGAGGCGTGGGCTGGCTGACGGCTTATGTTCCCGGACAGCGAATGATCCCGATGCCTCCGGGCCATGCGCGGCGAGTTCCCGCGGGATCACGTCTGGTCTTTCAGATGCATTACACAACCAACGGGACTGAGCAGGAAGACCTGTCAAAAGTGGGCGTGATTTTCGCCGACCCAACAGAAGTCACAGAAGAAGTGATCACGCTGATCGGGATTGATCAGGAATTTGAGATCCCGCCACAGGCTGAAAATCATGAAGTCAAAGGCCGAGTGCGCTGGATGCCTAATGACGGCAAACTGCTGGCTATCGCTCCGCATATGCATGTTCGCGGCAAGTCGTTTGAAATGTCGGCCGAGAAGCCGGATGGCTCAACGACTCTTTTGAATGTTCCTCAATACGACTTCAACTGGCAGCATTCGTATGTCCTTTCGGAGCCTGTGCCGCTGTCTGAAATCACCAACCTGAACTTCACGGCGACCTTCGATAATTCTGAGAAGAATCCATTCAACCCGGACCCGACGCAATGGGTCAACTGGGGCGATCAGACATGGGAAGAAATGGCTGTTGTGTTTCTGGAGGTTTCGGACCCGCTGAAGAAGTCGGAAGAGAAATCCGGCGACAATCTGCAGGCTCGCATGAATCGTCGACAAGCACGCAACGATTCGACACCCGTGGAAGATGTGCTGTCGGAAGCCGATCGCCGAGCTCGCATTGAAGAGCAGGTCCAAAAGTTCGTGAACGACTTCTTCGATCGGCTCGACACAAATCATGATGGAGTACTCATGCGTTCCGAAGCCCCGGTTGCCCTGCGGACTCGGTTTGGTCAGTACGATCACAATAACGACCAGGCGGCCGACCGCTCAGAACTTGAAGCCATCGCACGCCGCAGGTTCGATCGGTAGTACGATGGTGGCAAGAAAGCCATAGCCTCAATCGTGACCGCGTCCAGAATCAGTCAACAACCCGCAATGATTCCTACTCCCAATGCGCAACGAGCAATGCTGGCAGCAACGTTCATGAATAGCAGATAAAGCCTGGTCCGCTGGCATCGACGGGACCACACGTCAGGAGTTCTGCAAGTTCCAGACACAAGCCGTTCGATCAAAAGATGCGGACGCAAGTTGAGTTGCATCAGCAGACCA
>CANHVD010000658.1 GCA_947463775.1 Planctomycetaceae bacterium
GGGGTGAGTTTTGCAGTGGCTGGATCAAGGGCATAGCACACAATCTGGTCGAGACCCAGATCCGCCGAATAGGCAAAGCGATTATTCGGGCTGATCACAAAACAGTGGGCGTGAGCTTCCTTTTGGCGAGCCTCATTAACACTGGAACCATGATGCTGCACAAACGACACAGGTTCGGACAGAGAACCGTCTGCTTTGACCGAGTAAGACGCAACACTGCCGCTCGAATAGTTGGCCATCAAGACCGTTTTCCCGGTCGCGTCAACTTCCAGGAAGCAGGATGCCGTGCCCTTGGTCGACTGACGATTAAGAGGGCTCAACTTCCCACTGCGACCTTCGAGCTTGAACGCTGCGACCTGTTCAGGCTCCTTGCCTCCAAAGGTGGGAGCATAGATGGAGTAAAGAAATTTGTGATCGGGTGAAACGGCGATAAAGAAAGGATTTTCTACTCCTGCCGTTTTGTGAACGGGCTTCAGAGTCGCTGATTTTTCGTCCAACGTCATCGCATGAATACCGCCTTGATCACCGCCTGCGAATGAGGATACAAAAATCAGAGGTTCTTCGGCCGAGGCTGAATGAGAAAGGGTCATCAGGCTGATTCCTGCAGCAAGAAAGAAGGATTTCGAAAACTCCGCGATTCGCATGATCAGTTCCTTTGTGTTCGAAGGTCTGCAATCCGGGGCCACCGCCCACTTGAGTAACGGATCAATCTAAAGAGTCCGCCGAGATCAAGCCAGTAACTCGCGAACGATGGGTGTAGTCGCGGAGGTTTGCCGACGTGTCAGCACTTCGCCACCTGCCGCGACCTCAGTGCGTGTGGCAAAACGAACCGCACTCCACCTTCTGCCGCGACTTACCCACAGATGTTGCCAATTCGGTGAATGCCGTTTACAAAGAAGGGGGTGTCTCAAACTCAGTTATCCGGCATTGAAACTGGATGGCCCGGCGCCACCCGACCGGCGCTACCTCATGTTTGGGAGCCGCAGCGATAATCGAGCGAGATTAAATCGAGAAAGCGACCGCGTAACGCAGCCAATAGGCAAGAATTCTGATTGATGACCCGGGCACATGCCCGGTATGATTCTGTCACATAAAGAAACGAGGAAGAATCATGCTGTTGATTATTGAGCGACAAGCAGAGTCATTTGTCGAGTGTGTTGAAGGTTGGCATTCCCAGCCTGAACAGGATTTAGCGCTCTCGAAGCTTGATTTTGAAATGCTGGTGAAGGGGAGCATATTTCTGCAGGAATCAATCGAGTTTCTGCACAACCAATCGATGCAGGGGCTTCCAAACCTGGATTTGGAGCAGTTGGTCTGGAATCTCTATCAAACGTGGCTATCGCAATGCGAATCGATTGAACGCGGACTTGCGGCTTTCGAGGCTCAGAACCTTAGTATCGCCGGTGCTGCAGACTTCCGACGGCGGTGGAAGGATACCGCCGCTGCAATGGCTCAGTGGGCACGTCCCATGGTCGCCTGGACGCCACTAAGATCAAGTGAGATCAGGATTCCACGGCCGGTTG
Organism: Planctomycetaceae bacterium; assembly: GCA_947463775.1. Taxonomy (GTDB): domain Bacteria; phylum Planctomycetota; class Planctomycetia; order Planctomycetales; family Planctomycetaceae; genus SXXK01. Next base: position 1,524 of record CANHVD010000658.1, read on the forward strand.
TTGCGCAAGGTTCATGGGAAGATAAAGACTGAACTGCAATGCGCCACACAATAACTGTCGGCAGCATTGTGACAGTGAGCCAAATGGCCGATCCCGAGGGCCGGAATCCGAAAGACAGACCAGCGGTCGTACTGTCCCTTGAAGAGGATTCCGTTCTGGTTGTCGCGATCTCTTCTCGCATGGATGTTTTTGACGAGGCCACCCATGTGAGTTTACCGTGGGAACGGTCCGGGCATCCTCAAACTGGTCTGAATCGAGAGTCTGCCGCGGTGTGTTTCTGGTTCGAAACGGTTGCCAAGAATCGCATTGAAGCTAAGGGGCGAAGTGTAAGCGCCATCCTCGTGAAAGCCATTACCGCTCGGATGCGGGCAGAGTAAGCCAGTTTTTGATTGATCAATATGTGAACTGGCAACCTTACCGATCAAGGCGTCTTCGCAACGAAGCTCATACTGCAGAAGTCACTCTAGCGAACCTCAAGCGGAAAAACTTTCATGAGACGTTGAACACACGGTTTTTCACTCCAGCATGGATGGCGGCGTGAAATCAGCAATAGCTGCGGCATTTCACCGTTGAGCAAACGGAGCTTTAACGTCTGCACCATGGCCAAAGACACAATGAGCGAGATCCGGCTGCACTTTAGCGAAAATCATGTGACGCCCGCGGTGGCTGCATAGCGTCTGAATCAGCACAGTTGAACCCAAGGTGACACTTCAGGTGAATGAACAGTGCTGAAACGAAAAAAGGGAAACCAAATTCCTCTGGTTTCCCTGTCATTTGTCGTCTCAAACAAAAAGCCGCCGAAAGGACTTGAACCTTCGACCTACGCTTTACGAAAGCGTCGCTCTACCAACTGAGCTACGGTGGCGTGAATTTGCTGGACACCAGTTCCCGGAGGACGGTTCGTCACAAATCATTGGCGGAACTCTAGCGTCGTTTTGATCGCGGGGCAAGATCTGGAAACCGCAAGTTTTGTTCACTCCTGAGTTGCGGAGAGGCGGCAAACTTTGCATGGTTCGCGGGCTGCGGACTGTAGGATTTGGTCGGCATTCCAGCCCTGGAGCTGGCTTCAGCCAGCATTCCACCGCGGATTTGAACACCAATGCCGACTGAAGTCGGCAGCAAGAATAAAATTAACACCTCGCTCAAGCCAGGCTGAACCAGCCTGGACAGATCGCGAAGAGGCCCTCGGAGCAACCACCATGGCGGAAACTCGCTCTCAGATTCTGGATCGACTCAGGAAAAAAATCGCCGCGGGGATTCCAATTATCGGTGGCGGAGCAGGCACCGGGATCAGTGCCAAATGCGAGGAAGCCGGCGGGATTGATCTGATCGTGATCTACAACTCGGGCCGCTATCGTATGGCGGGGAGAGGATCCCTCGCGGGCCTGATGCCGTACGGCAATGCTAATCAGATCGTTCGCGAAATGGCTTATGAAGTGCTCACGGCGGTCAAGACAACTCCCGTGCTGGCCGGAGTCTGCGGGACGGATCCATTTATGTTGCGAGATCACTTCCTGAAAGATCTCAAGGAGCTGGGTTTCGCGGGAATTCAAAACTTCCCCACCGTTGGTCTGATCGATGGTGTTTTTCGGGCTAATCTCGAAGAAACCGGCATGGGCTTTCAACTGGAAGTCGATCTCATCGCCGCGGCTCGGGAGATGGACCTGCTGACGACTCCGTACGCGTTCGACAATGATCAGGCGGTGGCTCTGACGCAAGCAGGTGCGGACATCATCGTGGCTCACATGGGGCTGACGACCAGCGGCACGATTGGGGCATCAACCGCCATGACTCTGGAGCAATGCGTGCCTCGCATCGCCGAGATGACTCAGGCGGCTCGCGAAGTCAACAAAGACGTGATCGTTCTGTGCCATGGCGGGCCGATTGCGATGCCCGAGGACGCTCGGTTTATGATGAATGCGGTTCCGGCCATCAACGGGTTTTACGGAGCCAGCTCGATGGAACGACTGCCAACCGAGATTGCTCTGACCGAACAAGTGCGAAAATTTACTGCAATTCGGCGAGATGCGTGATTTTGAAAGATGACGGTTCCGGAGGATTGCGAAAGCGAAACAATGATGCGAGCCTGTTGACTGGTAGCGGCACGGGATTTTTTTTCTCGTGAGTGCTATTGAGGATATTTGTTTAGTCGCGGTAAGCCCCGAAGTGCTGCTGGGCAGGCAGGACCAACCGAGATCCGGATGCTGGCTGAAGCCTGCACTGTCGGCGGATTTGCGATTAATCAGCAGGCCGGGTCGCCTGCGGCTTGCCGTTAAACGAAATACAAATTCAGACATAATCAGACATAAGTGGAACGACTATGATTGCTCCTTCGGAACAGCCTTCTTGTGAAGGAGTGCCGGAACTTGAAACACGCCCGGCCGA
>CANHVD010000659.1 GCA_947463775.1 Planctomycetaceae bacterium
AACAGCCCTTGGTATACGAAACCGCGATGCTATTACGTTCTGCTTCCGGAGCCAGATTCTCGTTCGACATGTCCTGACCGATCACGGGAAACCGCTCACGGATCCGCAGTGATTCCAGCTGATCCGAATCCACTTCCGCGTCGGAACTGATTGAAACGTTTCGGCGGAAGTTTGAAATCTGTTCAGCAGAACCAGCAATGGCGATCAGTCGCTCAGACGCCCACGTGGCCCGTAGAAATGTGGAGTTGCACTTTGACTCCGCTGATTCATTGAGTTGTCCACACAGAGTGTCCTGAGTGTTTTCCGCTGCACCATGAAAAGGCGGCAGAGCCAATAGTTCCGGCGTTTCCCTGAATACCACAACGTGATTGTCTGTCGAAAAATCCGTGACAGTCACATCTTCGGTAATCACATATTTGCTGAGATGTTTGGCCAACGCAGCCGCATCTCCCGGCAACATCCAGATTTCATGAAACGAATCGAAAGCGAGCACATAGCCATGAGCCAGAATGCGAGCCTTCACATCGGTGAAGAAAGCTTCGCAGGCCGTTCCTGCTGTTAACGTTTTGATATTGTTCGTGCAGAAATTATGCAGAAATTTCGCGCGGTCTTTTCCCGTAACTCTGAGTCGGGAAAAATCTGGTTCTGAAGCAGCAGGCATCGTTGTGGAGGTTTCGCTCTGAAAATTGACAGACGAGGAATTGGCAGGCTGCCGCCTTGCATTGACGCCAAAGAAGGGCATCGCCGGACGAAATGCAGGACGGTGATCGTTACTGAACTTTAATCCCGTTCAAACGCAATGTCCAAGAGGACGTCGCAGCAGGCTGTGCAGCGATCATCATCCACGACGGTAATGGAGAAAACTCTGCGCAGTAAGGCATGAGGTCGAAATGGAACACGACTGGCCTGGTTCGGCGTGCGCAAGCCAACAATGCTGCGAACGGCCTCACTCTAATTGCGTTGGATCCGCGGTTCCCAGAACTTGCCGAAGGATCATCGGGCCGAGCACCATGACATGCAGCACGATCGCAACGATTGCCCCGACAATCGCTGCCGCAAGCCCGAAGGCTCCCAGAACGGCACATGACAACAGTCCGACGACAAAAACGACACCGGCGATTGTGAACATGCCGCCACGGGACGCGATAAATCGTTGTAAGCCGGAAGCCTGCTGTTGATAGCGAGTGTAATAGTCCGAGATTCGCTCCTGGGTATCGTCCCATGCAAACTCACTGATCGGAAACACATCTTCACAATCGGTGCAATAGGTTGAATGCATTTTCGAAAGCGGATCGGCCAGGGATTGAAACTCCGGTCCCTCGATTGTGGTGACTCCGCCGCATTGCGAATGAACATAGTCACGAGAACTCTGCGGTTTTCGCAGACGTGGTCGCGTTCGTGCAGACCGACGCTCCGGTGCCTCCGCTGGTCGATTTTTGGGCTCCGGTCGGCGAGCTTCCTGACCTCCCGGCGGTCGCTGACTGCGTGGCTCTGGCCTTTGAGCAGGCTTCGGCTCTTCATACACCTCTGCCACTTCGACAATTTCTTCCGCCGGAACCGCGACGACTCCCTGACATGCCGGACAACGGATCTTCTTCCCGGCGACATGATCGCCCACTCGCAGATTTTTCTGGCAGTGAGGGCAAGCGACTTGAATGGGCATAGCCACAAATCTTGATAGAAGAAAGTGATGAACGAAGATCTGCCAGAGGCTAGTCAGAACAGAATAAATGGACGAACAACGTAGTCGAACAACTTAATGGCTCGGGGATTTCAATCGCAGCAGCATAGGCCGGAACTCGACTCACTTCCAGACAGTTCGGTTTTCAGCAATCACCTGTCAGTTCCGCAGAATAGAAAGGTGTCGTCTGTCTCGCAGTCATTGGCTAAGATGTTACGAAATCCCGTCTAATGTGTGTTTGACTGGAAGAGGTTAGGATTTGCTCTGGCCACAATTTCACGGGTACAGAAAGAACCGCAAGCTATGAAGAAAACAATCACCCACGATGAACGGATCGCGAAACTCACGTTCACTGGGGTCTATCCTTACTTGCTGGCAAAGGTTGAGAAGAAGAATCGCACCCAAGCGGAGCTGCACGAGGTGATTCGATGGCTCACTGGGTATACCGAGAAAACTCTTGAGAAGCACATCAAGAAAGAAATCTCATTTGCTGATTTCTTCGCTCATGCCAAATTGAACCCCAATGCTCGCCTGATCACAGGGACGATCTGCGGTTATCGAGTTGAGGAGATTGAGAACCCGCTCTCTCAGCAGGTTCGATATCTCGACAAGCTTGTGGATGAATTAGCCAAAGGTCGACCGATGGAAAAGATCCTGCGCAGTGAGTGATTTTGATCTGACGTCGATCGTTTATGAGTTGATTCGAAATACTATCCGTGAATGGTGAGCCTGCGTTCGCTCCAGCGAACTTGTCACACCCTACGAATTACATCGTTTTCCTGTAGGGTGTGACAAATGAGCGTAAGCGAATGCAGGCTCACCGGTAGAGTCTCTACTTGCTTCAAGCCTGAAGTTATCAAGGGACTGTCCCTTACGCGCACGTTCAAGAATCAGCCTAAAGTCACGCTGACGAATCCAGAACTCGCCCCAATACAGCCACGTGACATTCCCTGGCACCGTTTTGCCGAAGCAGCTTGGTGGCTTCAGAGCACGTCGCCCCAGTCGTCAACACATCATCGACAAGCAGGATTCGCTCTCCGTCCACGACGTGCATATCCTGCAGTGAGAATGCCTCGGCCTGATTTCCGAAACGCTGACTGACAGGGACTCGCTTCTGCGCACGAGTCTGACGTTGGCGATACAGCAAATGAGCATCACACGGAACCTGCAACGCAGAGGCGATTTCTTCGGCAATAATCCACGCTGGATTGAAGTGCCGGAAAACTCGTTGCCGCCAGTGTTGAGGAATCGGGATGACTCGATCAACTTTCAATAGCTGGAGTTCTTCCCTTCGTTCAGTGGCCAGCAAGCGTCCGAGCGAACGAATGGGCACGGCTGAGAACGACCACTTGGCCGCCAGAATGGCTTTGCGAATCGGACCTTCGTACATCCCGAGACAGGTGACGGATTCAAATCGCAGGTTGCGATGACGACAGTGAGTGCATCCGTTTTCAGACATGGAATACAAACCGATCTCCGCACCGCAGCACAGGCAGCGATTGATCGGAAGCGGGCAGAGCTGCTCAGCACATTCTGAGCAGTAAGATCCGGAGTGTGAATTTGACGAATAATCGATCACCTCGCACAACAGACATCGCGGCGGAAATGCCAGGTCCAGCACCTCTCGCAGCGGAGCACTCCACCAGCTCCGCGATCTCTTGTTTATGGATAATCCGGCTGCAGGCTTTGCAGCGTCAGTGTTGTTGACCGAGTTCACTCGTGTGCTCCTGATCGACGCGACTGCTGAAGCGACGCCGCAGCAAGCACGCTGCGAATTTCCCGAATCACTTCTGCCGGATGATCGGCTCCCGCGACGACCGAAGTCACCGCCACTCGATTTGCGCCGGCCGTGATTAAATCGGGAAGTCGCTCAGTATTGATACCGCCGATGGCGAACCATGGCTTCGTGACGGCCGCTGAGTCAGCGACGGAATTTACGAAAGCAAGCCCCGGGAATTCCTCGAAAGACTTCGTTTGCGAAGGAAACACCGGGCCGACTCCGAGATAGTCCGCGCCTGATTCTGTGGCCTGAACGGCCTGCTCAAGACTATGAGTCGACAGGCCGACAAGTTGCCCCGGCTTAAGAATTCTTCGTGCTTCGGCAACAGTGAATTCTTCCTGCCCAACGTGAACTCCGTCGGCCTCACTAATCGCGGCGATGTCCGGGCGATCATTGACGATGAATAGCGTCCGAGCATTAATGCAAGCGGCTCGAATCCA
>CANHVD010000660.1 GCA_947463775.1 Planctomycetaceae bacterium
CTGGCGAAAGACGCCACGAACGATCATCTGTGGCGATTTGATATGCGTCGTCTGTCGGCCGAAGAGATTCGAGACTCGATTCTTTGGGCCAATGGAACACTGTCGGCCGATCGCATGTTTGGGCCTTCGATCTATACGAAGATTCCGGACGAGGTCAAAGCAGGCCAGTCGCAACCAGGGGCCGGTTGGGGAGTTTCGTCTCCAGAAGATGCGGCTCGACGAAGCATCTACATCCATGTCAAACGGTCCTTGTTGGATCCGATGCTGGAAAGCTTTGACATGGCGGATACGGATCAGACATGTCCGGTCCGCTTCGTAACGACTCAGCCGACTCAGGCTTTGGGGCTCCTGAACAGCGAATTCATGCAGGAGCAGGCTGGTATGTTTGCCGAGATGGCCGCCGAGCAACATCCGGAGTCGCTGGAAGCTCAGGTGCGAATGGCTTTGCGTCGAGTCACTCAACGGGAACCATCTCAGGAAGAAGTGAATCGCGGACTGGACTTGATCAGCAGTCTGGAGAAAGAGAACGATCTTTCGCCGGAGAAGGCTCGCAAGTACTTTTTCCTTGTGGCCCTGAACCTGAACGAGTTCTTGTATTTGGACTGAGACGAAAGTCCAGAGCGAGCCCCAAACGAGAATTTAATTCTGGGTGGTGTGGGGGATATGGGAGGTGTTTCGGCCGCTTGGCGTGAATCCGGGGCTGCTTTCGTGGGCATAGCGACCTTCAAGGCGACCGGGGATTCCGGGCAAACTGAGAAACTCGCCTTCCCCCATTCGGCGGATTCTGCTACTTCTTAGAGCACATGCGCCGTTCATGAGTTCCGCGGGAGGTGGGACGATGACAGGATTGGCCCGGCGCGGGAAGGGATTCCCATGCAAAGTTCATTATGGAAGCTGTTAACAGCTGCTGGCATTATTGGCATTGGTACGCTCGTCGTTCTGGAAGTCCAGAATCGACTGCCGGCGCGCAATTCGACCGTCAATGGGGTGACTGTGCAGTCGACGGGAACGGAAATCTCCGTGACTCCCGACGCCACCACTCCGTTTGATGAAGAGCTGGCCGCTACTTCAATCGCTGACGGCGCGAACAGTCCGGACAAATTCGACGGCCCCGGGGCTGGTGTGGGACGACCGGCACCTCCGGCGAACAACAGCCAGTTCTTTGGTGCAGCCGAAGAGCGGACCGTTCATAAAGACGAGTTGACAGACAACGCCAGTCCGTTCGCTGTCTCCCTGACGGAGCCCGAAGAGAGTGACTCAACAGAGTTGCCGGCGGCCGGTGAAGCAGTCTCAGCAGACTTCGACACAGCTGTCACCTCTGCCTCTCCGAGCGATGTTGCAAAGACTTCCGTGAAGGCCGCCAGCTTTCGTCCTGAAGGGGCGTCGGTGGCTGGGTCAACAAGTGCTGCAGGTGACTCGGTCCCAGTGATGGAACTTCCGGCGGCCAGTGATGACGCGCCAGTGATCCCCTTTCCTAATGAAATCGCTGCAACAAACGCAGCTGCACCAATGGCGGCAGGTGCTGCAGCAAAAGACAACAAGTCTTCGGACAAGAAGACGATGATGTTCTTTCCTAATGGAGGAAAGAAGGAGCAAAAAGCAGCCTCATCTCCGACAGCATCAACGACAACTCCCGTGACAGCGACTGCTGCAACTGGCACTGGCAACACTTTGTCTGTTTCAAATGCTGCTCCCGTGGCTACGGTTGATTTGCAGCCGACACCGACAATCGATGCTGATGTTCCACCAACGACGTTTGCATCAGATGCCGCTTCGACTGCTACAAAGGTTCCAAAGGCGGCTTCCGCTCCGAAGCCAGTCCAAACTGTCCGGAGAACTTCAGCTTCATCGGATGAGCCATCCTTGTTCCTGCCTGATCCGGTACCGGATGTGACGAGCCCTCCAGTATCGAACCCTCGAACTCCGAGTCGGAGCCTTGACGAGGAGATTCCGAGTTTCGAGCCAGCTCCTTTCGATGCGGATTCTGAAACTACAGATACTCCGGCTGCACCTCTGTCGGGGACTCCGATGGAAGACGAAGAAACGCTGCCGTTTATGCCAGATGAGCCATCGGAGCCAGCACTGGATCCTCTGGACCCAGCGGATGTTCCTCTGCCATCGACGGATGGTTCTGAGCGGGATCGTGAACCTGAACCGGATGATTCCGGCAGCCCGCTGCCTTTTGAACCAGACCCGGCAACGCCGCGTCGAGATGACTCTCAGCCGCTGCCAGCCGCCGATGATCTCCCGGATCGAGTCACTCGTCCGGGACGTGATCGAGAAACGAATACTCCGGAATCGACTCGCACCGTTTCCGAAGTGATGCGGCCTCAATTGACCATTCAGAAGAAAGCTCCCAACACTGCGACCGTTGGCGTCGCTCATGATTACACAATCCTCGTCACGAACGAAGGCGCGTCATCGGCCTATGACGTTGTTGTGGATGACGAACTCGGGGGTGCAGCAGAGTTCGTACAGTCGAAGCCAGTCGCCGAATACAACCGCGCTTCGGATCAGTTGACCTGGAGTTTCCGCGAACTGCGGGCTGGTGAAAAGAAAGAGATCACCGTTCGCATTCGCCCAACAGGCGAAGGAACTCTTGATGGTGTTGCGACTGTAAAGTTCAAAGCTCAGGTTAAGTCTGCCACCGTGATCACAGCTCCAAAACTGGAACTGGAGCTGACAGGACCGAGCGAAGTGAAAGTCGGTGACGAAGTTCAGCTGACTTACTCGATCAGAAATCGTGGATCAGGCGATGCTTCAAACGTCGTTCTGCGGAGCGTGCTGCCTCCGGGATTGAAACATCCTGAAGGTGGCGACCTGGAGTATGAGATTGAAAATCTGCCTGCTGGCGGTTCAGAAAGTGTTGATTTGACGGTCATTGCGGCTGAGCCGGGCGACTTGATTCTTGTCTCTGCTGAAGTGACCTCTTCAGGGATCTCGGCGGCTAAAGCCAAGACCGAGATCGAAGTGGTGGGAGCTCAACTGACACTGGAACGACTGGGTCCGGAGCGTCGCTATGTCGGACGTTCTGCGACTTATCAGAACATCGTGACGAACGATTCTAAGTTCGAAGCGATTAATGCGACGGTTGTTGAAGAGGTGCCTCAGGGCCTGCGATTTGTCTCTGCCAGCGGTGGCGGCGTATACAATCCGGACAATCGCCGCATTCAGTGGTCGATACCAAAGCTGGCGGCTGGCAAGCAACTGGTGCTGGAAGTCGAGCTGATAGCGGAAGAAGCCGGACAGATGGAAACGATTGTTGAAGTCACCGAGAACGCCGGTTTCAGAACTCCGCTGACCGAAAACACAATCGTGATTGTTGAAGATCTGCACAACGTGACAGCTGACATCAGCCGTCAGGATGAACCTGTTCAGGTTGGCGAACGATTCGGATTTACGGTGACCATCGACAACCGCGGTACGGCGGTGGCTCGGAATGTGGAAATGTCCGTTCAAGTGCCGGCGGAACTGAAAGTACTGGCGGCCGGTACACGGCAGGTTCCTGGAAAACTGATGCCCGGGAACACAGTGAAGTACAACCGAGTGCTCGAGATTGGTCCGAACGAACAGATGACATTCCAGTTGACTCTGCAGGGACAGCAGGCCGTCAAGAACGCGGTTGTTGAGGCGTTTCTGAAGTACGACGAAATGCAGAAGCCGCTGATCGTTTCCGAATCCGTGACCGTCTACGATGACCGACCATAGGATTGGTGGTTCTATCAAGCGTGGAACGCGGAAGAGGCCAGCTCTTTGACTAACACACCGAGCATAGCGTATTGAGCGTAGCCGGATTCGTGAGAATTCGGATGTCTCCCCGGTGGACGCCCCGAATTCTCACGAATCCGGCTACAAAGAAACGCCTTATTTCGCCCCACGCGAAGTGTAACCCGTA
>CANHVD010000661.1 GCA_947463775.1 Planctomycetaceae bacterium
AGGGAATGAGGGTATGTTCAGCGTACAGCAGAACGGGTATCGGAAGACGGAAGAAAACTCTTCCTGAAACGCAACTTTCTGCTTATGAGGCTGCCCATCCGATCCTTGTGCTTTTGGCCGACGCAAAACCCTGCTGCATGGTCAATGTTCAGCAGCCTGGCCAGTTGATCTCGCTAATTCTGCACATAGCGTTGCAAAGAAATCATCTTGGCTGCGATTCGCAGCAATCCAGGAACAATCGACTGGATGACGAAATTGTCCGGACTTCACAAACAACATCAGTCACGTGCTGGTTTCTCTCAGCAGTAGTCTTGATGGGGTTTAGAAGTAGTGTTCACGCAGTGCGGAGAGTCACATCAGCTTGATGTGATGCAAGGCCGTAAGAGCAGCCCAGTTGTTTGGGGGCCGAACGAAACCTGAACGGCCCCCTTTGATCTTGGCTTATCTCCGTGAAGTCGATCGCTTTTGTAGGTGATTCCGACTGCTTGGCGGAGACCTGTCCAGTTTTGGACGGCGTTCCTAGTCTTCGTCGTCCGGAATTGGCAATACGTAGCCGTCGGCATCGACTGCGTATTCGAGCAGGATCTCCATCGAGATGTGTTCGATCGCTGAGATGTGTGTGGATCGCAGGGCAAGTTTTGGGGCCATGCCTGCGTCGAGTGCTTCCAGCCAGCGTGGTAAACACAGGCACCAGCGATCGCCGTCCTTGAGTCCTGGAAAGCGATATTCCGGCACTGGCGTGGACAGATCGTTTCCGGCACGTTTTGAAAACTGCAGGAACTCGGCGGTCATCACAGCGCAAACGGTGTGCATGCCGTGATCGTCGCCGCAGGTTTCGCATTTCCCGGTGCGAAAAAAACCAGTCAACGGATCAGCCGAACAGACCGCCAGATCTTCACCAAATACATTCTTGGCCAAGGACATGTTCCTCTGAAAAGGTATGACAGTCATCATGTTTCGAAACGAGGTTCCGCATCGTCCACAAATACAGTTTACTCATTGAATTCAATGGGTGCGAATGTTGGCCCACGAATTCTTTCCTGAGTCTCGGTTTCGTTCGTGAGGCTCGATGGCGGTTCTGTTCTGCATGGAGAAATCGTTCGTCCGGAGCGGCAGATCGATCTTGAGGATTGTTGCCCCGAAGAGCCGACGGGGCGTGTTGAATTCGAATTGTTGCTCGGGAAACTTCGGAAGTTGTCAGACAAGATGAACACCTGAGGACATCTCGATGGTGATTGCATTGGCTCGCGGCGTTCTTCAGCCTTTGACGGAGTTCATTGTGGAGGAGGTCTGAACGCGTTTAAGCCGCCAAATTCGTGTTTCAAACCTCGAATGGACGCTAATAATCGCAATGGCGCAAACAGGGATCCGTTGTGTCAGGAATTACGCCCGGGAGGCTCTTGGAAATGGCGCTGCTGGTGCGTCGTCAAGTCTTCATTTTGCAGTAGAATGGAGATTCTTTCCCAGTCGCAGGTTTGTCGGACAAGAATGTCCAACGTACGTTTTCAGGACTGACAGTGCATTGGACGTAACCGTTTGATCGCTCTGACTTTTTGGACATCCATGTCTCACGCCTCGATTTCTTCTTCCTTTGTTACGGCCTTTGGAAAGCTTTCCGCAAACTCGGATGACTATGTCCCCGATATCGTGCGGTTGATTTTGAGTGAAGCTCGAAAAGGTCGTGCCAGCGATGTGCATCTGGTGCCGTCCGAGTCGGCTCTGATGATGCAATGGCGAGTTGACGGTGTGCTGCACGCCGTGGCAGGGTTTGATCGCGAACTGGCGACACGCATTATCGCCCGACTCAAAGTGATCAGCGGATTGCTGACCTATCGAACAGATGTGCCGCAGGAAGGACGAGTGGCTCGGGAATACAGTCCGACGGAAGTTCGCGTTACGACATTCCCCACATTGCACGGCGAAAAGGCCGCGATTCGCATGTTTGCGGAGAACGACCAACTGCAGCGGCTGGGACAATTGGGGTTGCCGGACACCGTGCGATCTCGACTTCTGGAGCATCTGGGAGCAACCGCCGGCGTGATTCTGCTGACTGGTCCATCGGGCAGTGGCAAGACGACCACAGTGTATGCGTGTCTGCGTGAAATCATTGCTCAGTCCGGTGGTTCTCGCTGCATCATGACGCTGGAGGATCCGATTGAAGTCGCGGTTGACGGGGCGACTCAGTCCCAGGTGCGTCCATCGGCCGGTTTTGATCTGGCGACCGGATTACGATCACTGATGCGACAGGATCCGGACGTGATTCTGGTAGGGGAGATTCGAGATCCTCAAACTGCGGAAGCGGCGTTTCAGGCCGCCTTGACCGGACATCTGGTGCTGACCACCTTTCATGCTGGCAGTGCGGCCGAAGCGTTGACTCGATTGCTGGACATGCAGATTGAACCGTATCTGCTGCGAAGTGGTTTGCGGAGTGTGATCTGCCAAAGATTGTTGCGTCGCCGTTGTGAGCATTGTGGGTCTCCGCCGCGAACTGAACCAGGACTGAATGAGAAATGTGAGAAAGTTGCGGAAGGGTCAGACAAATTCAGACTGGCAGAGACTCCTGGCAGCACCTGCGGTCACTGTGGCTCGACGGGATATTCGGGCCGGATGGTTCTTGCGGAAATGCTGGATCCGGATCTTCCTGAAATCGCACGAGGGATTCTGCAAAGAACCGATGCGCGGCAGTTGGCCACGCTGGCGGAATCCGCGGGAATGGAGACACTGCAGCAGGCGGCTGGCAAGGCCATCGCGGCAGGTTTGACCAGTCATGAAGAGGTGTTGAGAGTGTTAGGATCGCTTAAATGACGGCTGCTTTAACACTGGAAGACATTCAGCATCTCTCGGAAGAGGTTCGACATCTCGTCCGCGCGGGGATGCCGCTGGAGGAAACTCTGGCTGATGCTGGTCGAGGTCGTGGGCGTCGTCTGCAACAGTTGACTCAGGCGATTTCTGATGGTCTGAATCAGGGGCAGTCGCTGGAAGAGCTTGTTCAGAAGGAATCTGCTGGCGCGGGGCGAATGCTTGCCTCTGCGGTTGGAGCCGGGGTTCGTTCCGGAGATCTGGGGCTGACGGTCGAGATGATGGGAGACTTCGCCACGGATGTTGTCAGTCTTCGCGGTCGACTTCTGCAGGCCGCCGCTTATCCGCTCACCATTGTCGCGATGGCCTGCGTGCTGGTCGTTGTGATTCTTCAGCATACGTTACAGATGTTTCTGGACACGTTCGTTTACTGGGACGTTAAGACTCATTGGCTGCTCTGGAAACTGCTGGAGTGGAATCGTGATATGCCATGGTGGACTCTCTTGATTCCTCTGGCGGGAATGGTGCTGCTGTTGGTTTGGTCGGCATCCGGGCGAGCGGCTGCGATGGCGTTCAAAGGGCCGGAACGACTGCTCTTGTTGTTGCCCGGCGTGTATGCACTCGTGCGTGACCTGCAGAGCTACACGTTGTCGAGAATGCTGTCGCTGCTGACTGAACGCGGCTTGCCATTGCCGGATTCTCTGAAACTGGCCGGTGGAGCGACCGGAAATTATCGACTTGAAATGGCTTGTCGAGACATCGCAAAGAAGATTGAAGCGGGTGGCTCGATGAGTCAGGAGGCGACTATGTTGCAGACGTCTCGATATCGCCTGCCGTCTCTGTTGAGTGTGTGTTTGCAGCAGGTGGAGCACGACGAAGCCAGGATGGTACATCGACTCAGATCGGTCGCTGAGTTCTATAGAACTCGTCTGGATCGAAATCTGGCCTGGCTGAAGCTGTTGATGCCGGTGATGCTGTTTGTTGTGATTGGCGGAGGCTGTGTACTGACTTACGCGATCATGGTGTTTTGGCCGGTGACCGAGCTTTATCGCAACATCGGAATGTGATCTGTATGCCAACGTTTA
>CANHVD010000662.1 GCA_947463775.1 Planctomycetaceae bacterium
GAGAACGTTCGTGAGCAATTTGCTCCGAAGGCAAAGAGCGTCATCTGGTTCTTTATGCTGGGCGGTACCAGCCATCTCGAAAGTTTTGATCCGAAGCCGGCGATCGACAAGTATTCCGGGCTGACGATTGATGAGTCGCCATTTCGATCGTCCGTACTCGACTCACCTTACTATCGCAAGAACGTCAGAGACTTCGCTGGTACTCCTCGCGCGCTGATGGCTCAACTTTATCCCACGCAGATAGGCTTTCGTCGCCGAGGTCAAAGCGGGATTGAAGTCAGTGACTGGTGGCCTCATGTGGGTGATTGCATCGACGATATTGCAGTCGTCCGGTCAATGTGGACCACGGACAACGATCATGCGGCTCAACTGCAGTTTCATACTGGGCGACATATCTTCGACGGTTTTCATCCCTCAATCGGATCGTGGGTTCACTACGGGCTGGGATCTTTGAATGACAATTTGCCGCAGTTTGTGGTGATGGGAGGCGGTCCCGGTGACTGTTGCGGTGGGGTCGGAGCCCATAGTGCAAGTTATCTGGGCCCGGAACATTCGGGCGTGAATATGGCCCTGGATCCTGCAAACCCGCTGCCGTTTGGGACTCCCGGAGCCAGCGTGTCACTTGCCGAACGACGTGATCAACTGGATCTGCTGAATGAGCTGAACGGGATTGCCGGTGCACAGTATCCTGATGATCCGGCAATGCGGGCCCGCATTCGAAGTTACGAACTGGCGTTTCGGATGCAGATGTCGGTGCCCGAGGTTGTTCGGCTCAGCGATGAAACTCAAGACACTCAGGAACTGTATGGTTTGAATGAACCCGCGACTGAGCGAGTCGGACGATTCAGTTTGGCTGCTCGAAGACTTGTTGAACGCGGTGTTCGGTTCGTGCAAATTTACGACGACGGCTGGGACGCCCATAGTGAACTGCTAAAGAACCACTCCACGCGCTGTAAAGCCGTCGATAAACCAATCGCGGGTCTGCTGAAAGACCTTAAACAGCGAGGGCTGCTGGAGGAAACTCTTGTTGTCTGGGCGACCGAGTTTGGGCGAACTCCGGGAGCAGAGCGATCCGATGGTCGCGACCATCATCCTTATGGATTCTCAGTATGGTTGGCTGGTGGCGGCTTAAAACGCGGTGTCGTGCACGGTGCGACGGATGAGATCGGGTTTCACGCGGTTGAGCATCGCCATTATGTGACCGACATTCACGCGACGTTGCTGCATCAACTCGGTCTGGACAGTCATCGTCTCGAGTTCCCCGGACAAAAGCGTCTGGAGATCGATTTCGGAACCCCAATTCACGACATCATTGCGTAACAAGGGCACGGCCCTTGACACGGATGGCCTCACGGCCCGATACCGAAGGAGCCGCTCACGTTGTTCGCTTGCCGAGGTCCACGTTCATGTTTACGGCGAAGTCCGCTTGGAGTTACAGGCTGGACTCCAGCCACTGCTTCAGACCTTCTTCACCGCCGAAACCTCGCTTCTGAGCGATGATCTGGCCATCTTTGAAGATCATGATTTGAGGAATCCCGTTTCCGGATCGGTAGTGAGTAAACAGCTCGGGACGTTTATCGATATCGATCTTCAGGAACTTCGCGCGGGAAGAGAATCGGGGCTCCAGGTCGTCAATGGCTGCGTCCATTCCACGACAGGGACCACACCAGTCGGCTCCGAACTTAACAACCACGGGATGATTGTTTTCCAGAACCGCCTGTCGAAACCAGGGATCATTGATAGGCTCTGGCTGACGTCCGCCACCGCCAGCAAGAACAAACAATGCTGCCAGAACGACGCCAACGCCAATAGTGATGTTTCGGTTGAGCGTATCCATGGTGCAGGCCTTCAGCTTTGATGAACTTCAGGGAGAGCGAACTACCAAAAGCCTGGCATATACTCCAAAGACCGATTGGGATTGAGCCGGGAATCTGCGGTCTCGTCAGACATGCGACAACGACTGCGATCGATGTAGCGATTAAGCGGGCGGACAGAAACAAACATATTGCTCGTCCCATGGACTTGAGCCTGAGGCGCTAGCCGATTTTTCTGTCGACTCGGCTAGCGCTTCAGGCTCAGAGTTCTTGCTTCCGGCTGCCTCAAAACCGAAACGGGTGCCGAAGTCTGAGACCTCGGCACCCGCGAGTGGTTTCATGGTCAGGTCACCCGACTGACCATGAAGGATATTGTCGATTGGCGATTCTGTTGCTGTCGCCTTGATCGCGGCCTTAGTTGTCGTAGTCAACCACGATCATGCCATTCTTTGATTTGATGTCGACTTCATATGTTCCAAAATCCATCGTCACTCGTGTATGGCAAGGTGAGATGTGGATGCATCGAGGGGGACATGGAGGCACACAAACTTGAACGAAGACTATTCTTTCCACGACGTCATGCTCACACATTCTGGGGTCTCGAACGGCGACGACGACAGGCACCGCGTTCGGAGCAATGTTGCACTCATCTTCAACTCGGACACAGGTTGCCAAAGGTACCTGGCAGTCGACGATCTCTCCAATCTGATGAGGAAACGCAGGAGCTACAGGGTAGCCAGGATTCACCGGATAAGACTGGACTGGCGGCAGTTCCTGAACAGGTGGCAAAGGCTGAACAGTATCCTGTGACGGAATGTAGATCGGTTGGCCATAGGCCGGGTTCTGATTCGAGCTGACTCGAAAACTGATATGAGCTCCGGAGCGGCTTGAGTAGTGACTGCGACCTGATCGGCCATAACTTTCTTCTCTTAGGTTCACTCGATTCTGATCAAAGTCACCATAGCCGGGTCGACCATAGTCCCCTTGGTTCTGCGAGTAACCCAGATAATTCATGTCGCGGTCAGCCACCTGCATATTGCGTTTGTAGACGTCTCGTCCGGTCATTTCATGGCCACGATATCCGGAACCATGCATGTCATGTCCATCATGATCATGGTGCCCAACTGGCTGAATCGCTGGTGGAGCGTTGCGATGATGCGAGTTTCCGTTCAGGGCATTTAAGAAATCGACCAGGTCATTCGCTCTGGTCGTTGAGTTTGTTAACAACAGCAGGCCCATTAATCCCAGGCCGCGAATTACGGATGTCTTCATTGCAGTGTCCTTCCGTCTTGAGCAGGGGTGACTTGGATATTGGCATCAGTTCATTGGTGCCGTTCTTCTGATAATTCATTTCCCGTGCCAATCTCCGGTTCGACGGATTCCGAACGAAAACAGGCGTGTTTTACGACTTTGCCTCAAGCTGATTGATCACTCGCTGTCGTCACTTGTGCTCAGAACACGTCAGAATGATGACACTCCTTTGGCAGAATGTTGGCTCGACCGTTTACCGCCCAGCCGAAGGCGCCGGCTTTTGAGTTGGCCGGCGCCTCCGGCTGGGCGGTAAACAGAAGTGCGCAGGATGCGACTCAATCCATAAACCGCGACCGTCTCGAGCTCAATGTGTCGGCCTGTTGGTGATCCGGAAACGTGGTGTTCCACTGCGTTGCTTTCCCGAGCCGGGTTCTGCAAGATTCCTCCCTCCACTTTTCAGCCGAAC
Source organism: Planctomycetaceae bacterium (assembly GCA_947463775.1). Lineage (GTDB taxonomy): Bacteria > Planctomycetota > Planctomycetia > Planctomycetales > Planctomycetaceae > SXXK01. The sequence goes on from CANHVD010000662.1 coordinate 3,532, forward strand.
TGCTTTGAGACACTGACCATGATGTCCCGCTATCTTTCTGTCCGATTTGCTCTGTGTTCTGTAATAGCATCTTTGTCCACGCTGAGTCAGGCTGCAGACCAACACGTTATTGTCCCGGGCTACGAACGCTTTCGAGCAGAGAAGCTGACAAGCGTTGAAGCCGGATCGCTCCTGATCTCTGAGCTGAACTGTCAGTCGTGCCATGGAAAACTTCTTGATCGACCCGTGCCACCTCGACAGGCTCCCATCCTGACACAGGTTGGCGAACGGTCCAGTGCGGAGTATCTAAAGAAGTTCCTGGCAGATCCCCAGGCGGAGAAGCCCGGTTCTGCGATGCCGCGTCTCACGCAC
>CANHVD010000663.1 GCA_947463775.1 Planctomycetaceae bacterium
AGGAAACTGCAACCCGGATGGTCTGACTTACCGCGAAAGAAGCAAATGAGACTGGCTCCGATCGAATCGCACTTTTCACAGCGGGTGCCGGGCCATCTTCAAGATTGGCGCTGTCACAGTTGCGGTGTTAGCACTCGACGAAAAAGAGCAAACAGCAACGCCGACAAGTTCCTTTTCACCAGCGTCGCACGTCGTGGCATCTTACACTGATCAGTCCTCAGAGTGACACCTTGCCGAAGAGCATCGCACACACATTCCACCCCAGGAAGCTTTTTTCGAGCCACTTTTCAGGCTACTTTCGATTGTTCAGCGCGGCCGCGTGGAACGGGAGGAACGACGCAAACCGCCTTGCCGGCTTTGATCATCCTGACATTACTCCGAAGGCTCGTTGTCAAACAGAGTTGGCGTTCGTTTCGAAAGCCGAGGCTGCTTGCCGCGCTGCGACCGCTCCCTCTTACGAGATCCGTGCTTGACGAATATCGTGGGGGTCGCTGCTTTTGCATCAGGTGACTTGCGGATGGCGTACAGCACTTCAGTCATGCGCTTGGCACGCTCAGCAAAAGTCACAATCGGTCCGGGGTAACCTGTCACTCGATCGCCACTAACGATCTGCTGTGCCGGAGCGCCCTGCAACTCCGGCAACCAGTGTTTCACAAAGCGGCATTCGGCATCCCAGTCACAGAGCTGCTTGGTTGGGTTGTAGACGCGAATAGTATTCCAACCGACAACGCCCGCCTGCATCTGAAGCTGGTTCAGGTGGATGCCGGGATCATAGTCGCGAAACACTCGAGCCAGATGCGGATGGATGAGTCGCCAGTCGAGATGGAGCACATGACATGCGAAGCTCACGACCATCGCCCGCATACGAAAGTTTACGAATCCGGTCGCCGACAGACATCTCATGACCGCATCAACCATTGGGAAGCCAGTGCAGCCTTCTCGCCACGCCGCATGCAGTCGCTCGTCGTTCTCGTACGGCATGTCTCGGTAGCTTGGGTGCAGACTTTGAAATTCAAGTGCTGGTTCAGATTCGAGCCGTTGAGTGAAATGGTCCCGCCAATGCAGCCGGCTCAGGAAAGCCTGAAGACTCTGCTTCCACCTTGAGCACTGAGGATCTTCCGGATCGAGTGCTGCAAGTCTTTCTCGGACAGCGTGCCATATCTGTCGAGCCGAGATTGTTCCCCAGGCAAGATGAACACTCAATCGAGAGCCAGCGGTGAACGCGGTATTGGGTGAGCTGATGCCGCCTCGATACCACCGCCCACGGTGATCGAGGAAGTTGGCCAACGTGGCCTGAGCATCGACCTCACTGACAGCCTGCCAGTCATTATTGGATGTGAAAGCCGTCAACTTTGGAAAAGCAGTCGAGGCTGCTAATTGCCGAAGTTGATCCGTCTGACGGACTTCAGGTATCGACAGCGGCGGCACGTCGACGATGCGGGATCGCCACATTTCCTGCAATCGGTCACGGTTCACTCCGCTCCGTCGAACACTCGACTGAGGAAACTCGCTGTACACAATTCCTCGTTCTCGACACCACGCGGCCACGGCCACATCACGACGAAAAGTAATGTCGTTGCCGACTTCCTCATGAGCGAACACATGAGTAAACGGCATGATTGCGTGCAGCTTCGACAGTTTCTCTACCATCTCACCATGCGCGATGATGATATCTGCCCCATGATTTCTTAGCGCCGCCCTCAAGCCACTGACCGCCTGCCACTGAGCATGAAGGTGCATATTGGATGTGTCATCCGCGGCGAGCAAACATGGCTCGAAACAAAAAAGAGGCAGAACGTCCAGCCCGAGTCGCTCCGCCTCGTTGAGGCAAGCATTGTCGGCCAGACGGGCATCCCGCTTAACCCACCAGACAACAACATCTCGAGTCAACCTCGCCTCACGTTTCTACCTGCCATTGCATTCTCACAAGCCCGCATTTGCAGGCACGCGTATAAAGATTCAGCAACTGTGCAGGGATGCTTTGGCGAATCACTATGTCGAAAAGATGACTCGGCAGCACACTGTCTTGTGTTCGCTGCAGACTCCGCTGAGTTGTTTGAATTTCAGTTTGCCCTGTTGTCCCGTGGTCGCTCATGACAGCGATTCTAGACGTCTGTCGAATACGTCAAGGTCGTCCTCGCGCTCACGAATCACGGAGCTCCTGATCTCGATGTTCGCGAATGGCATCAGCAGCCTTGATCCCGGCCAGAAACGCGCCCTCGACACGACCGCCAGCCAGCCAGTCACCGCACACCGCCAGCCCCATTTTGGGATCGAAAAGCATGCGCCGTTCGTCGGGTTCAGAGCATTGACCATACCGCCAGCGGTGAGCTACCACATAGCGATGCGATGGCATAGGCCCCGCGACAACAGCCGCGAACGCTTCAAAGAGATCCTTCGACACTCTGTCCGCAGACGCTTCCAGGTGAGCCGCAGACCACTCCGGGCTGGCCTGCAGCACCCAACAATTCGCCTCTCGCGCTCGACCCGGCTTCGAGCTGTTGCGAGCAACCCAGGCAAGGGGAGAGTCATGCACAAACGCGCCCTCCCATGGCAACTCAACTCGCGATTCGAACGCCGCCATCACGGTCCAGCATGCTGTCATTTTTACGTTGGAGGCGACAGCTCCAAAATGATGCGATCCAAGCAGGCCAGCCGTTTGAGGCGCGGGGAGCGTTACAACAAGTGTGTCGAACGGACCGACAGTCTCATTCGCCTCGGTGACGATCGTCCAACCGACTGCGCTGTGGGTAACAGCAGTGATCTGAGTCGCGGTTCGAACGCACAGTCCCACTGCGAGGTCAACTGCCATCGCCGACATCCCTGGCATTCCAACATAGCGCGGTTGCCGTGAGCTGTCGATCACGGTCTTATTTTCGAGGCGAACGATTCTCCCGATCCATTCGGCCACGACCCCTCTGGCAAGCCAGTCGTCTGTAACCTCTCGGAATAGCGGATCAGCAACGGTGAAAAATTGAGCACCGTGGTCAAATCTTAAGTTCGGCTCGGCCCGTCGAGTGGCTGTTCGTCCGCCGAGGCCTCGGCCCTTGTCGAAAACGGTTACGTCGAATCCTTTGGCCGCGAGTTCACGCGCGCAGGCGAGACCAGCCATCCCGGCCCCGATGACTCCAACCGTGTGCCCGCGTGTCATTGTTCAGAATCTCCTCGCTAAAGCCATGAGCCCTCGCCATCGATCAGAATCATTGGGCTGAAGCAGCAGTAAGGATCAAATCCTCGTGAGTCAACAAGACGATGCTGCGAACATGACCGCATGATTTGAAAGCCATCCCGCAAACTAGCCCCGATTCTTGTATCCGCACCTGTATCCGCACTTGATTGATCCCGTTGTGTTGCTCAGTCACGCTGTCCCGGTGCGCGAAATCGACCGAAGCGAAAACTACGGAGTGCTTGATGTTTCGTGCGTCGACCTGCAGTTCTCTTCCGCCAAAGTTTGAAAGAGCCTGTGCTCAGGTGATGCCGCATTAGCTTGATGACTTCCCCAGGAGTCAAACCAAACTGACTTCGGATGGTGTCGAAAGATGTGCGATCCTCCCAGGCCATCTGAATGATTCGATCCAGATCGGCATCCGTCAGCATCTCATTCATGGGTTCGCTGGACATAGATGTCACTCGCACTTCCGTCGAAGATCAATGAAACGCCGGCGTTCAGGTAAGAGCCGTTGAATCTCATCATTTTTGAGCCGCCTCAAATGCCACGCAATACTGTGGCTCGCGAGCGAATTTCAGCCGCCCCTTAGAGTCCCAACACAAAGTGATTAACGAGCAGACATCTGCGCCTGCTTTTGCGAGACCGCCTGTAAACGCCTGCTCATAACACGATTCTTCACGAAAAACAGAAGATCACGAAAACCATCG
>CANHVD010000664.1 GCA_947463775.1 Planctomycetaceae bacterium
ACGCGGACATCGTTTGAGTCACCATGTCATCGCGATCAAGATTCTCAAACGCATTGACCGCCGTGGCCGCCGCGCTATGGTCGTAAGTGCCTGCGCCTATGAAACCAAGAGCCGGCATCAGATGAGTTTCCTCGGGATACAAAGCGTCTGCCGCAAGTTGTTCACGGATAAAGCGATCCCATGGTTTATCCTCGTTCAGGCTTTGGATCAAATAATCGCGATAGCGCCACGCGTTCTTTCGCAGGACATCATGTTCATATCCGTGCGTGTCTGCGTAGTGAATCGTATCCATCCAATGCCGTGCCCAGCGTTCGCCGTACCGAGGTGACTCCAGCATCCGATCCACCAATCGCTCGTAGGCATCCGGAGCGGGATCGTTGACGAAGGCGTCGACGTCTTCGATGGAAGGATGAAGCCCATGCAGATCGATCGAGAGTCTTCTGATCAGCGTTCGACGATCCGCCTGGGCCGAAGGAGTCAGCCCATTGGCGCGGAGTTTTTCGAGAATGAATCTATCGATGGGATGCTGCGAGTCTGTGGCTCCCGCAGAGGCCGGAATTTCCGGTCGCGTCAGTGGCTTCAATGACCACCAGTCGGCCGCGTCTTTGAGATCCGGTTTTTGCGGCTCAATATCTCGTGGGTCGAAGGCTCCCTGCTGAATCCATTCCACAAGGACGGCGATTTCTTCATCGCTCAACTTTTCTTCCGGCATCTTCAGGTCCGCATCCGAATGCCGTATCGCCTTGATCACCAGACTGTTCTCAGGATCTCCGGGAATAATCGCTGGACCACGATCTCCGCCTTTTTGCCAACCGCTTTTCCAGTCGAGAACGAGACCACCGCTGATCTCCGACCCCGAGTGCGAATGACACTCGTAACAGCGACGCTTCAAGAGTGGTTCGACAGACTCGCGAAAGAACTGCGTTTCATCAGCGCGAGTTGTCGTGAAGCCAATTGAGAACAACAGGCCGAAGGTGATGCTAATTCTTAAGCCTGCCACAAGCATTGAATTCTCTGGGTTGAGCTATTCGACGTACAAAAAACCGTTCGAACACAGCAGTGTCTGGCACAGCAGATTCAGATTCGCCGCTGCAATTTCTGGTGGAGCATCCGGCGGAGGAGTCAGAAACTCAACCCCCGAAGTGATTTCTGAAGCATTCGGAGTGCGGCCATAAATCAGCCGCCATGTCAAAGTGATCTGCGTTGGCAAGTCACTGCTGGTTGCACGAACTCGGTCGCCAATCAAGCCGGCCTGCTGCACCATAAAAGGGTTGTTCAGCATCAGCAGAGCTTGCGGTGCCGCCGTCGAAACCGGCCGTCGATCGCAGTTGGGTGTCATTCGCGGAAGATCGAACGGCTCAATTACGCTCAACGGCATTGACCGACGCACCTGCACATAAATGCTGCGCCGGAATTCATCTTCACCCAACGCCTCAACTTTACCCGATGGCCGTCCGGCAGAATCGCGAGTATCAACGGCCACGACAAACTGGCCAACCTCATCCGGGCTCACCGGGATCGGCTTGCCGAATTGCTTTGTCGCCAGCTTGCCACTGATCTGCAGGATGGAGTCACGAACCGTCTCTGCTTCCAGTCGTCGAATATTCATGCGCCCCAGCAGGCGATTTTCGACGTCCACAGCATCCAGCTCCGGACGATGAGCAGACACCTGCCGGTAGGCCGTCGAATTCAAAATCTGGCGATGGAACCGTTTCAACGTCCAGCCTTCGTCCATAAAGTCGCGAGCCAGCCAATCCAGCAGTTCCGGATGCGAAGGCTGTTCGCCCTTCACCCCAAAGTCCGCAACAGTCGACACAAGCCCCTGACCAAAATGGTGCAGCCAGAATCGATTCACAAGAACTCGCGCGACCAGCGGATGTTGTCCGTTCGTCAGATGTTTCGCGTACGCCAGTCGACGACCTGAGGTTGGCACGGCGGGATCGTCAGCAGGAATTGCCAATGATCCGGAGTTAAGAACAGACAACTCGCCCGGCGCGATTTCCTGACGAGGCTGCTGGTGGTCGCCTCGAGAAAACAACTTCGTCACCGGAATCTGTCCGGGCACCTCATTGAGGCACATCACGTAGTCGTCAGCCGGACGTTTCTTTTTTGTCTCGGCGGTCAGGTCGTCCCATTTCTTGTTGAACCCAGTCAGCCGATCGGGCAGGTATAAATAAACGGAACCACGGTCGACGTTAAGGAAGGGAAACTCTTTGATCAGCTGCTGCTGCTCCGGAGTCCGTTTATCGGCCGCGGCTTCTCGCGCAGCACGAGCCAGCGGCTGCTGTTCAGCCGGCAGCTTTTGGAGCTCGCGTTCAAACGTGTCTTTGACAATTCCATCCAGTTCTGCGGTGCGTTTGTTCGAAACGTCCGCGAGTTCCGCATCAACGGCCGCCGCAGCTTTTTGAGTTTCCGTAGACCATAGCGACACCAATCGTCCACCAGGAACTCGCCAGTTGTTGGCATCATAAGCCGGCTCAAAGAGTGCTCGCAGGCGATAATAATCTGCCTGAGTAATCGGGTCATAACGATGCTCATGACACTGCGCGCAGCCAACGGATAATCCCAGCACAGCTGTTGAGGCGACCTTGATTGTTTCGGCAATCACATCATTGCGAGCTGTCACGACATCCGGTCCACCGGCCGCTGTTCCGTCGGGACACATCCGCAAAAATCCCGTCGCGACTAATTGATCGGCCTGCTCCGGAGTCAAATCCTGATAAGGCGGAGTCAACAACTCATCGCCGGCTAATTGCTCAACCAGAAACTGATTCCACGGCTTGTCATTGTTGAACGATCGAATCACATAGTCGCGATACTTCCACGCCCACGGACGTTCGACGTCGGTCTCGTTGTAGCCATCGCTGTCCGCATATCCGGCCACATCAAGCCAATGTCGTCCCCAACGCTCACCGTACAATGGTGATGAGAGAAGTTCATCTACAAGTTTGGACCACGCATCCGGAGCTGTATCGGCGACAAACTTATCAATGGCTTCCGGAGTCGGAGGCAGTCCCGTCAGATCGAAGGTCACTCGACGAATCAATGTCTCACGATCGGCTTCTGCACTGAAGCTAAGTCCTTTTGACTCCAGCTTCGACAGCAAAAACGCATCCACAGGAGTACTCACCATCGTCTGCGCGGTGACGGCGGGAACCTCTGGCTTCACAATCGGAAGGAACGACCAATGTTGACGCTCTTCGTCAGTAAACGTATCTCCGGCCGCCAGAGTTTCGGGTTCTGGGCGTTCAGTCGTTGCCCCGCCATCAATCCACTGGGCAAGCAACTGCTGTTCTTCTGGAGACAGCTTCTTCTTGCCAGGCGGCATCTCCCCGGAGGCCACTCGTTGATAGAGCAGGCTGGCTTCGTGATCGCCAGGAACAAGTCCAGCACCTGATTCACCGCCCTTCAACAGGAAGCGAACCAGCCGTGTATCAATGCCACCTTTCAGCTCTGGCTCTTCTCCATGACAGTGCCAGCAATGAGCCTTCAGGATGGGACGGATGTGTTTCTCAAACTGGGGTTTGGACGCAGATTCATCCGCACGAAGGGATGTAAGAGGCAACGTCAGTGCGATTACCGACACAACCAAAAAGGAATTCAGTCGATTCATGGCTTTGCACCAGACAGCAAAATGCAGCGATTTTGAGGCAGGAAGAACCGTGGAGGGATCCTCACTTTACCCAAATTTTCCGCATGAGCAACCGCCGTTTCCGGTCGGGCTGCTGTTCGGTGCAAATGTCAGCGTTTCGAAGCAAAAGCCACCACTACGCCAACCGCTTCTCCGCGATTGTGCCGTTTGGTGAATTCTTGACGTTATATCCTCGGCTCTCGATATCCTTCCGAAGGCCATCTGCGGTCGGCCAGTCT
>CANHVD010000665.1 GCA_947463775.1 Planctomycetaceae bacterium
ATCCTGAAGCTGCTCTTGCAATCGATCCGGACCGATTGACTCTGACGGCCACCGATGCTCAGGGAAATGTCTCGGAAGTTCCTGTGACATTCCTGGCGATTCCGGATCCGGATAACGCGGGTGGGGTTTTGATTGAGACTTCTCTCCGTGGTCAGTTCGCGGTCGATCTCGCGGGACGTACGCTGAATGTTCAGCTCCAGTCCGGAGCGAATCGTATCACTCTGACTTCAGGCCGTCTGAATGCTGGTCTTGTCTTCACACCCGGTGCTGTTGAGCCTGGCGTGATTACGACTCCCGGATTCCCAGTGACACCTGACCCAGCAGCACCTTTGGCGGTGATTGGTACTCCTGCGGATGCGGGAACTCCTGTCGAATCGCTGGGGGTTGCTCTGACGGGGAATGTGACTGTCGATAATCGAATCGCTGATCAGCAGAGATTCAATGTCGACATTACGGGCGTTCCTGTCGCTGCACTTTCAAATGTCGCTGGCCTGACCGTGAATGGTCGGATTCCACAGACATTCGATGTCGCAGTGACTGGCCTCACCGCGGAATTCCTGAATGCGAATGGCGAGATCGTTGCACTGTCACCTAATTTTACGGCAGTCTTCGAAACCGCAACGACAGTGACATTGTCACTTTCGGTGCGGGACGCTGCTCAGCTAACGGCACTCGCTTCTGCAACAGAAGTTCGTCTCGTGCAGAGTGTAAGTGGAGTTCTGGGCGTCTCTGAAATCGCAACATTGCCGATTGCGGGTGACACAACCGTGCTTGTTGCAGTGGTTCCATAGTGGTGATCAAAGCAGCTTTGTCGCTGTCATGCAGCGGCAGAGTGATGCTTTTTACATCACAAGTTTCCATCGACTAAAAATCAACTGAGCAACACAGAAGAGTGCATCTGCACTCGACTGTGTTGCTCTTTTTTTGGTCCTGAAATAAACCCACATAGATGGCCATTGTCGTGATTAGAAACACGATCTATTGCAGGTTTATATTACTCGGACGGCTCCATACATGGAGCGAATCCTGTGTTTAGAATGAACTGCGGGATTGCTGCGACCTTCGCTAATAAAAGTGGGAACGCCTCCTCTAATCATGTGATAAGTCCCGCTGCAAAAAAGGGAAAGCCGCATACCGTGAAGACAGATGTAAGGCTTCTTCGCTCATGAGCGGTTCTTGCAAGAGACATTCTGCAATGTCGAAAGATATCGTGGCGGATTCGATCGTGTGGGGCGCAATACTACAGGCATAGTGTTGTTCGGTGACGTCTGTGCAACTGGATCGTATCGCGAGGCAGACATCCATCGGAGGACTTTGAAGCGTACCTGCAAGTTGCCCTGCAAGACACTGCTAACGCTCCTGCATCAGGTTTTCAGACACTTCGGAGTTTTGTTTCTGTCTTGAGTTTTTATTCGTCTATCGGGGAACGAAATGAAGTTTTCAAAGTATTTTACGAGAAGGGCTCTGGCGGCGATGTTCCTGTCGGCGTCAGTCTCTTCAACACTGATGGTTGGAGGCACCAGCCAGGCACAGCAGGGCGTTGGTCCCCAGCAGGTATTGGAACAGACGCTGATACGTCAGCAGCATGACCTTGAGACATTGCTGAAGCAGCAGGAGGCTCAGCGACAGGTCCTGAACAGTGCGATTCAGGCGGCTGCATCAGCCACTCCTGTGAACAATCAGCTTATCCAGTCCTTGCAGCAGCAATTGACTACATTGCAGCAGAAGCAGGACACTGATAAGCAGGCTCTTGCAGACCGTCAGCGTCAGGAATCAGACGCTCTTCGCGCGGGGATTAATCAGCCGGCCGGTGGACAGAATCCAACAGGGCCTCAGGATCCAGCCGCCGAAGTTCCGGCGATTTCACCGACAGAAGTGGCCGACATGGTGCTGGATGCAACTTCGCTTCCAACACCGGTTGTTGTCGACCGTGGGTTCAATGAGCTGGGCACTTTGAACGACCTCGTGTTTCAGGATAAGGCCGCTGCGATTCAGCTGGGTAAGGCTTTGTTCTGGGACGTTCAGGTTGGATCGGACAACAAGACCGCGTGTGCAACCTGTCATAATTTCGGTGGAGCTGACTGGCGAAATCGCAATCAACTGGCCTCCGGTGGCAACAAGGAAATCACCCTCGCTGATTTCATGAAGAATCCAGAAGGTCGCCTGGACGGGATTCTGGGGTCACAGGGTGTGACTCAGAATCACTATGTCGGAGTCAATCCGCCGGGAGCCGATCTTAGCAATCCTCCGTCTGCGGCTGAGTTGGCAGAACAGTTCACGCTGAATGGAACCGTGGAATCTCGCACCCGACAAGTCACGGGACGAAATACACCATCCGTCATCAATGCGGCCTTTTATTCTCGGCAGTTCTGGGACGGCCGAGCTTCTCGCTACTTTAACGGCGAGAATATTTTCGGTGCCTCTGACCCTAATGCAGGCGTCTGGGAAAACCATGGCGGCAGTCTGACCAAGAATAACGACTTCCTGGTGGATTATGGTTCGCTGGCCTCACAAGCTGTGGGCCCTCCGGGCAGCAGCGTGGAGATGGCTCATGGACCGGATGGAGCCCGCGACTTCCATGAAATTGGAATGAAACTTCTGGATTCCAGTATTCGACCTCTGGGCCTGCAGAAGGTTCACGCGAATGACAGTGTGCTGTCCACACTCGTTGCGGCCGATGGTGTGGGTCTGCAGACGAGCTACGCGGATTTGGTGCGTCAGGCGTTCAAGCCGGTCTATTGGGATTTCGAGGGTGGCGATGTCAATGGCTACACTCAAATGGAAGCCAACTTCGGCATGTTCTTCGGCCTGGCGATTCAGGAATATGAGCGAACGCTGATTTCTGACCAGTCTCGATTTGATGAGTTTGCCAAAGGAGATCAGGACGCCCTGTCCTTCGACGAAAAGAAGGGGCTGAATCTCTTCATGGCCGAAGGCACTGCCTGCACTGCCTGCCACAGCGGCGGTGTGTTCTCAGAAGCACGTTGGGACGTGACACTTGCAGATCCCATCGAAAATTCCGGTTCCGATGTGATTGAAACGGCATGGGCCAACATTGGTGTGTCGGATCAGAATGCCGACCTGGGTGTCGGTCGCATGGATCTTCCATTCGGACCGATTTCACTGGCGAAGCTGGCGGCTGGAGAGACCAACAACAAGACCGTTGTTCCAGGTGCTCAGCAGTGGTCAGGTCTGCCGTCGGCTGAAGGACTGCCAGTTCTTGTCGATGGTGCCTTCAAGATCCCGACGCTGCGTAACATTGAATTGACGGCTCCGTACTTTCATACCGGTGGTTACTCCACGCTGGAAGACGTCGTGAAGTTCTACTCACGCGGCGGTGACTTCCCGGAGAATCCACATCTTGACGGAGACATTCATCCGATCGGAGAACTGGAAGGTAAGCCGGAGAAAATTGCACAGCTTGCAGCATTCCTGCGATCATTGACAGACGACCGTGTTCGTCATCGAAGTGCACCGTTTGACCATCCGGAACTTCCGGTTCCAAACGGACACAACCCAGGTCCATCGGGCGTCGCTCTGGACAACATTGTTGTTCTGGCGGCGACCGGAGCAGAAGGAACCGCTTCCGTATTCCCAATGTTCAGTGATCGAATTGGTGCGACCGATCCAAAGTCGGGCGTTCTTGATTTTGTTGCTGAAGCCGCTGGTCAGGGACAAACCGGTGCTGCAGCAGATCAGGCGGCCCGAGCCGCAGATGCCCAGAGGAATCAACTGAACCTGCAGATGAATCAGGCTCAGGATCAGTTTAACGCGGAAACGCGTGCTGTGAATGCTCAGCTGGCAGCTGGAGCCATTACTCCGGCCCAGCAGGATGCAATGCTGGCGGACATCAACGCTCGTCGCAATG
>CANHVD010000666.1 GCA_947463775.1 Planctomycetaceae bacterium
GCATAAACATCAGCAGCCACAACATAGGGCTCGACTCGATAAGTGCTGATGGTCTGTGGTGTTGATCCGTGGTTGATGGGATTGATCATATTGAACAATTCCCACGCGCGTTCGACATTACCAATGGCGGCGAACGCCATGACCGTCCAGATCGCGCTGTGAGTATACTGGCCGCCGTTTTCACGCACACCCGGAACGTACCCCTTGATATAGCCAGGATTCAAATCCGAATGATCGAACGGTGGATCCAGCAACTGAATCAGCTTTGCGTCTCGTCGAACCAGTCGTCGATCGACACTGGCCATGGCCTGAAGCGATCTCTCCTGAGTTCCTGCACCAGAAAGAATCGACCAGCTTTGGGAGATCGAATCGATCTGGCATTCGTTGTTCTCTGACGAACCAAGCGGTGTTCCATCATCAAAGTACGCACGGCGATACCATTCACCATCCCAGCCATTGTGCTCAATATGTCCGCGCAGTCTTCCAGCTTCTATCACCAGTCGATCGGCGGTCACTGCATCATTCTGTCGCTGCGCCAGTTTTGCAAACTGAGTCAGCACATCGAATTGGAAGAACGCCAGCCAGACACTTTCGCCCTGACCATTCTGACCGACCAGATTCATGCCGTCATTCCAGTCACCACATCCCATCAGCGGCAAACCGTGAACGCCAAATCGCAGACCGTTGTCGATGGCTCGCACGGCATGATCATAAACGGTACCAATGTCTTCCGAGATCACCGGCAGATCATAGTTGGCTTCCTCGTGAGCATGCAGGGCTCGCGAACTGAGAAACGGCACTCGCTCCGCCAGAATCCCGGTATCGCCCGTCATCTGCACATAGCGACACAACGCAACCGGCAACCAGAGAAAGTCGTCAGAGAAATGAGTTCGCACACCTCGCCCGACCGGTGGATGCCACCAGTGCTGAACATCGCCTTCGCGAAACTGTCTTGAGCAGGCTCGCAGGAGATGCTCACGAAACAACCGAGGCTCCGCATGAATCAGAGCCATCGCATCCTGCAACTGATCGCGAAAACCGTACGCGCCGCCGGACTGATAAAACCCCGTTCGAGCCCACATCCGGCACGCCAGCGTTTGATAAATCAACCAGCCGTTTGCGAGAAAGTTAACAGCGGGATCGGGAGTTTCGACATGGACAACTCCCAGCGTCTGGCTCCAATAATGCCAAACACCCTCGAGAGCTTTCTGCGCATTTCCTTCACCGCGAAAACGTTGAACCAGTCGCCGCGCGTCGTCTTCGTTACTCCCCGCGCCGATGGTGAAGACGATGACGCGTTCCTGATCATTGTCCAGACTTACCTGCGTTTGAATTGCAGCACAGGGGTCGAGTCCGGAGCCGGTGCGATTCGAAAGTCGTGCTCGATTCATCGCCGCCGGATGAGACGCAGAGCCGTTGCGTCCGAGGAATTCCGTTCGGTCGCCGCTTACGGTCCGCACTGGCTCGCTGCAGTCGACGAACGCGACCTTCTCAGAGAACTCAGGGCTATAATAATTGCGAGCAAAAACGGCTCCGGTAGCGGGATCCAGCTCTGTGCCGACGTGCATCAGCGACTTCGCGCGGACTTCGCCGAGTACCCATTCCCAATAACCTGTGACCGACATTTGCCGGGCTCGTCCCGAATGATTCCTGATCTTCAGGCGTGCGAACTTCACCGGTGCATCCGTCGCCACATAAACGCACAGCTCCGTGGTGATCCCGTCTTCGGTGTAATCAAAAATCGTGTATCCGAAACCATGTCGCGAAAGATACGTGTTGGTGCCTCGGGCAGGCAGCGGAGATGGTGACCAGAATCGGCCTGTCTCCTCATCGCGAAGATAGTAAGCTTCTCCACACGTGTCCGACACGGGATCGTTGTTCCATGGTGTCAGACGAAACTCGTGGCTGTTATCAACCCAAGTATAAGCACTGCCGCTTTCCGAGATGACAGTCCCTATCTGTGAGTTCGCAATCACATTCACCCACGGCGCAGGGGTCGCCGATTGAGGTTTGAGAATGGAAACATACTCGCGCCCATCGCGACTAAACCCGCCAAGACCGTTAAAGAACGCCAGATCTCGCGGCTCTGGATCTTGTGCCGGAATCACGTCGCCTCGACGACGATTCAAACGCAGCAGCGGAGTCGGCATTTCCACGCGGGCTCGGCGATCGACCTGTTCGCTCAATGTTCCCGCATCATCCTGCAGAACAACTCGAGCGACCGATTGCAGCAGCGCGCGGTCTTCTTCGGACATCTGTTCTCCCCGCCGAATGAAGACGCCGCCGGGACGGTCCAGCAGAGCCGACACGGGACTGGCCGCCACGGCATCCATGATGGAATCCTGCAGCGACTGACGATACACCGAATCATCTTCATTCCAGATGACCAGATCGACGTTCAGTCCTTTCATTCGCCACCAGGCATGAGCCTGAAACGCTTCACGTACAAGTTCGATCTTTTCCGCATCTCGAATGCGAACCAGCACGATCGGCAGATCGCCCGAGATTCCATATCCCCACAAACCGGACTGACCTCGTCGATTCCGAATCAGCACACTCGTCCGCGCACGTCGCAGAGCTGAGGCGTAGATAATGGATCCGGCCAGTCGTCCGTAAGCCTGCGCGTCGGCTTCGGTGACATTCAACTGCTGCAACATGATCGGGCCGCGAGTCCACGCAAGTTCGAATACTCGATCGGCAAGACTTGGATCGCTGTACTTTTCAGCCAAAACCCTGACGCCATCGCGAGTTTCGGCAACGCCTGTGACGATATCAACGCGAAGAGATTCGCCGGGCTGCAGAATCAACTTGTTGCGAATGCTGACGATTGGATCAAGAGTCGAGCCCACGGTGTTGGACAAAGGCTTCTGCTGATCGAATGCTGCCGGCGCGGAAAGAGTTCGCCCACGACCAATAAACTTCATGCGATCCGTTTCAAACGACGGGGCATAACTACCATCGTTTCGATTACTCACCTGGCCTGCAACATCACCAGCGACGGAGCGCCCGATCGTCATCATGTGCATCATCCAGGGCGGATGTTCTTCGGTCGAACGAGGTCGACGAGTGCAGAACAGTGCGTTCTGCGGTTGCACGATTTCCGTCTGAACAAACAAGTTGCTGAACGCCGGATGAGATTCATCCTGAGCCTGTGTCGCCAGGACAACTTCCGCATAGCTGGTAATTTCGATCACGCGAACCCGCTCAGAGCGATTCGTCAGCGTGACTCGCCGCAGCTCAAGATCGTCTTCGGACGAAACGCTGATCTCAGTATGTGTTTCGATCTGTTCGTCGTGTCTGCGAAACTCGGCGCGAGCCTGAGTAAAGATCGCTTCATAATGACGCGTGGAACGCCCGGTCGGATGCAGAGCCGTGGACCAAAGCACGCCGCTTTCGAGGTCCCGCAGATAGCAGAATGTTCCCCAGCAATCGCGTGTCGGATCTTCACGCCATCGCGTGACCGCAAGATCTCGCCAGCGGCTGTATCCACCGCCGGCACTCGTGATGGCGACGTGATAATGCCCGTTCGACAGCAGATGCGCTTCGGGAACGGCACTGTTCGGATCTGTGAAGACGCGCATCGTCCCCGCCTCTTCGGCCGATGCGCTGCGAGTGGCTCCCGCTTCGATGGCATGCGGAAACACAGGGACTGTGGCTCGAGGAACGCGTTCGTGCAGCAGCAAATCGACGGCTCGGAAGGCCGGGTCGGCAGCGAATCGTTTCTGCATGGGCTTGTTCAGCAACAGATACGCCAGCGAGAGCAGACTCATTCCCGCATGATGAGCCATCACCTGACGAACGGTGATGCTGGTCATGCCAGGCGGAAGGCGTGACGGTGTATAATCGACGGCTTCAAAGAAACCATA